>JACDAS010000100.1 GCA_013695295.1 Actinomycetota bacterium
GTGCGTAGGCGCCGAGCCCGGCGGCCCACAGCGCGAGCTCGGGCTTGCGGCGCACCCGCCAGCGCGCAGCCAGCCGGCCCGACAGGCGGAGGGCGACGAGGGCCGCGGCGAAGGCGAGGAGCGTCTCCACGCGCAGGAGCGTAGGCTCCGTGGCGATGCCGGAGAAGCGCTACCTGCTCACTCCGGGACCGACCCCGGTGCCGCCGCAGGTGTTGGCGGCGATGGCGGCACCGGTCGAGCACCATCGCGGGCCGGACTTCAAGCAGCTCTTTGGCCGCTGCCTCGCACGCCTCCGCGAGGTCTTCCGGACCGAGGGCGAGGTGCTCGTGTTCACCGCGTCGGGAACGGGCGCGATGGAGTCCGCGATCGCGAACCTCTGCTCGCCCGGCGACCGCGTCGTGGTGCCCTCCGCCGGGCACTTCGGGGAGCGCTGGGCGGCGCTCGCCGAGGCGTACGGCTGCGAGGTGTCGGGGCTCGCGTACGCCTGGGGCGAGACGCCCGCTCCGGACGACCTCGAGGCCCGCCTCCGGGAGCTCGGGGGAGCGACGGCCGTCCTGCTGACGCAGTCCGAGACCTCGACCGGGGTCGTCTGCGACGTGGAAGCGCTGGCGCGAGTCGCGAAGGCCGCAGGTGCGCTCGTCGTGGTGGACGCGGTCTCGAGTCTCGCCGCCGTCCCGCTCGAGGTGGACGGATGGGGCGTCGACGTGGCCATCTCCGGCTCCCAGAAGGCGCTGATGACGCCGCCGGGCCTCGCGTTCGCGTCGGTGTCGAACGCGGCCTGGGCCGCGACCGAGCGCTCCACCTCGCCGCGGTACTACTTCGACTGGGGCAGGACCCGGCGAGCCCAGCAGAAGCCGCAGAGCCCGTTCACTCCGGCCGTGCCGATCGTCGCCGGCCTGGACGTCGCCCTCGGCCTGCTGCTCGAGGACGGGCTCGAGTCGGCGTTCGCACACCACGCTCGCCTGGGTCGCGCCTGCCGCGAGGGCGTCAAGGGCATGGGCCTCGAGCTCTTCTCGCCCGACGAGGACCGCTCGGCCGTGGTCACCGCAGTGAAGGTCCCGGAGGGGATCGACGGCCGCGAGCTCGTGCTCGAGATTCGCGACCGCTTCGGCGTCACGCTTGCCGGGGGGCAGGGTCGGCTTGAGGGCAAGATCGTCCGGATCGGCCACATCGGCTGGTTCGACGTCTTCGACATCGCGACGGCGCTCGCTGCGCTCGAGCTCGCGCTCCACGGAGCGGGGGCCGAGATCGAGCGAGGCGTGGCGGTGACGCGCGCTCTCGACGTCTACGCCGGCGCGAGGGTGTGACCGAGCGCCCGAGGGTGCTCGTCCGCGAGCCGATCGCGGAGGCGGGCCTCGCCCTCCTCCGCCGCCGCTTCGACGTCACCGTCGACTGCGACTCGGATCTCGCGGCGTCGATCGGGGGCTACGACGCGATCGTCGTGCGCTCCGCGACGCAGCTCACCGCCGAGGTGCTGGAGCGCGCCGGGCGTCTGAAGGTGATCGGCCGTGCCGGCGTGGGGATCGACAACGTGGACGTCGACGCGGCGACCCGGCGCGGGATCGTGGTCGCGAATGCGCCGGAGTCGACGGTCGTCTCGGCGGCCGAGCACACGGTCGGGCTGCTCCTCGCGCTTGGTCGCAACATCCCGCAGGCCCACGCGGCGCTCAAGGCCGGCCGCTGGGAGCGTTCGAGGTACGCCGGGATCGAGCTGGCCGGAAAGACGCTCGGGATCCTCGGCTTCGGGCGGATCGGCCAGCAGGTGGCCCGCCGTGCGGCAGGCCTCGGGATGCGGATCGTCGCCCACGACCCCTTCGTCGGCCGCGACCGCTTCCGAGAGCTCGGGGTCGAGCGCGCCGAGACCGCGGACGAGGTGCTGGCCGCGGCGGACTTCCTGACGCTCCACCTGCCGTCGACGCCCGAGACCCAGGGCTCGATCGGGCCGGAGGCCTTTGCCTCGATGCGCGACGGCGTCAGGCTCGTGAACGCCGCCCGGGGAGAGCTCGTGGACGAGGAGGCGCTGCTCGCTGCGCTCGACTCGGGCAAGGTTGCGGCCGCGGCGCTCGACGTCTTCTCCCACGAGCCGTACACGGGGTCGCTGCTCGAGCGGGACAACGTGATCGTGACGCCCCACCTCGCCGCCTCGACGGCCGAGGCCCAGGACCGCGCCGGCCTCATCGTCGCCGAGCAGGTAGCGGCCGCGCTCGACGGCGGGCTCGTCACGAACGCGGTCAACATCCCCGTGCTCGGCGCGGACGACCTCGAGGTGCTGGGCCCCTACGTGCCGCTCGCGGCGAAGCTCGGGCGCCTGGCGATGGAGCTCGCCGGGGGCAGAGCAGAGCGGATCTCGCTCCGCTACGACGGCGCCCTCGCGGAGTACGACACCCGCCTGCTCACCGTCGCCGCCCTGAACGGCGCCTTTCAGGGGCGCGTCGACCAGCCAGTGAACTACGTGAACGCGCCGCTGATCGCCGCCGACCGGGGCATCGAGGTGCGCGAGGAGCGCCGGCGCGCCTCGCCCGACTTCACGAGTCTCGTCCGGGTCGCCGTGCTCGCCGACGGCGAGGAGGTGCCGGTGGCCGGCACGACGATCGGCGGCGATCACCGGCTCTGGCTCGTCAGCGCGCTCGGGTTCGAGCTCGAGCTCGAGCTCGCCTCGCTCATGGTCGTCTTCCGCTACGACGACGTCCCCGGCGTGATCGGCAGGGTGGGGACCCTCTTCGGCGACGCGGGCGTGAACATCGCCAACATGACCGTGTCGCGGACGCGCCGGGGCGGCAAGGCCCTGATGGCGCTGTCGATCGACACGCCGGCGCCGCCGGAGCTGATCGAGCACGTTCGCGCAGAGGGGTTCGACGACGCCCGGTTCATCAGGCTGGGGTAGCGCGAGGGGCACCTTCGTTGCCGCAACATCCAGGAAGTGCGGGCCTGCGGCCGGGCCGGCGCCCGGCGCACCCTGCGGACCCGTCGCGCCGGCCGGTCCGGGGCGCGGAGCGTTGATGTTGTCTCGCATGTAAACTCCCAGCTGCCATGGACGGCGAGCATCACGCCGGGGTCGGGTTGATGTCGGTCCCGGACTCGAGCGCGGTCCACCGGTGAGCGAGTGGCCCGAGCTGGTCGAGCGGGTGCTCACGTTCCTGAGTGAGGCGGGCGCGGAGGCGCGCGTGGAGGAGTTCGCCGAGGGCACGGCGACCGCCGAGGACGCGGCGAAGGCCCTCGGCTGCGACCCGGCGCTGATCGTGAAGACGCTCGTCTTCGAGTGCGATGGCCGTCCGGTGCTCGTGCTCGTCCCCGGTGATCGCCGGGCCTCCGCACGCAAGGTGGCCGGTGCGCTCGGCGCCTCCCGGGCGAGGATCGCGAGCCCCGCGCAGGTCGAGGAGACGACAGGCTTCGCTCTCGGAGGCGTGGCGCCCTTCCCGCTGCGGGTGCGCGCCCACGCGCTGATCGATCAATCGCTCCTCACCCACCCGCTCGTCTGGACCGGCGCCGGGTCGCCGTTGCACATGGTGGGAATCTCGCCCGCGGAGCTCGTTCGCCTGACCCGGGCCAACGCGGTGGACGTCATCGACGACGGCTAACATCCTCCCGGGTGCGCGAGCTCGAGAAGATCTGGATGAACGGCGAGCTGGTCGACTGGGGCGATGCCCGCGTCCATGTCGGCGCGCACGGCCTCCACTACGGCACCGGAGTCTTCGAGGGCATCCGCTGCTACGAGACGGCCAAGGGCCCCGCGGTCTTCCGCCTCGGCGATCATCTCCAGCGGCTCCAGAACTCGGCGCGGCTGCTGTACATGGAGATCCCCTACGGCGTCGAGGAGCTGCGCTCGGCTGCGCACGAGCTGATCGCCGCGAACGGCCTGCCCGAGTGCTACCTGCGGCCCATCGCCTTCTACGGGTACGGCGAGCTCGGTGTCCACACCGGCTCGAATCCGGTCGACACGGTGATCATGAGCTGGCCCTGGGCCCCGTATCTCGGGGAGGAGGGTCAGAAATCGGGCATCCGCGCGATGGTCTCCTCCTGGAAGCGCGTCGGGCCGAACACGATCCCGCACGTCGCGAAGGCGACCGGGATCTATCTCAACTCGATGCTCGCCGTGCACGAGGCGAACCGGGCCGGGTACGACGAGGCGATCCTCTTGACCGACGAGGGCTACGTCGCGGACGGCTCGGGCGAGAACGTCTTCATGGTGCGCGACGGCGTGCTCTACACGCCCGACCTCGCGACGTCGATCCTGCCCGGGATCACGCGCGACACCGTGATCCAGATCGCGCAGGACCTCGGCCACCGCGTCGTCGAGAAGAACATCATCCGCGCAGACCTGTACCTCGCGGACGAGGTCTTCATGGTCGGCACCGCCGCCGAGGTGACCCCGATCCGCTCGGTGGACGACCAGGAGGTCGGCGTCGGGCCGATCACGCTCGAGCTCCAGCAGGCCTACTGGGACACGGTTCGCGGGCGGAGCGAGCGCTGGTCGCAGTGGCTCGAGTACGCCACGCGCGCTCCCGCGGGCGCGTGACCCCGGTTGAAGAGCCGGTCCGAAAAGCCTGCCGGGCTCCTGCCGCGCGATAAGCGGCGCGCTGCATGAGCGGCCGCCCCCTTTCCGGACAGGCCCTTGAAGCCGCCACGGTGCGTCGGTCGGTCCCGCTCTCGCAGCCGCTGATCGACGAGCGAGACGAGGAGCTCGTCGTCGAGGTCCTCCGCTCCGGACGCCTGTCTCTCGGCCCGACCGGGCCTCGCTTCGAGGAGCTGCTGGCACGGGCGGTCGGGGCGCAACACTGCGCGGCCGTCTCGAGCGGCACAGCGGGACTGCATCTCTGCATGCGGCTTGCGGGCGTCCGCCCCGGCGACGAGGTGATCACCTCGCCCTACTCCTTCGTGGCCTCGGCCAACTGCGCCCTGTATGAGGGCGCGACCCCCGTCTTCGCCGACATCGACCCCCGCACGCTGAACCTCGATCCCGCCGCCGTCGAGGCCGCCGTGAGCGAGCGCACACGGGCGATCGTCGCGGTCGACATCTATGGCTACCCCTGCGAGCTGGACGAGTTGCGCGCGATCTGCGAGCGGCACGGCCTGACCCTCGTGGAGGACGCCTGCGAGGCGCTCGGCGCAGAGTACAAGGGAGCGCCGGTGGGCTCACACGGGCATCTGGCCGTGTGGGCCTTCTACCCGAACAAGCAGATCACGACCGGCGAGGGTGGGGCGGTGACCACGGCGTCGGAGGAGGATTGGCGCCTGCTCGTCTCGCTGCGAAACCAGGGCCGCGCCGACTCCGGCGGCTGGCTCGAGCACGCTCGCTACGGCTACAACTACCGCCTCGACGACCTCTCCGCGGCTCTCGGCATTGGCCAGCTCGAGAAGCTGGGGGAGATCCTCGGGCGCAGGCGCGAGGTGGCGGCACGCTACGGCGAGCTGCTCCATGGCGTCGACGTCGAGCCTCCACTCGTCGACGACGACGACCATGTGCGCTCCTGGTTCGTCTACGTGATCAAGCTCCCCGTCGGCGTCGACCGCGAGCGGGTGATCGCTGAGCTCGAGGCGCGCGGCGTCGCGTCGGCCCGCTACCTGCCGTCGATCCACCTACAGCCGTACATGCGCGAGCGCTTCGGGTTTCGCGAGGGGATGCTGCCGGTCTCGGAGGACGCGAGCGCGCGGACGCTGGCGCTGCCGTTTCACGCCCGGCTCGCACGGGGGGATCAGGAGTACGTCGTCGAGGCCCTGCGCGCAGCCCTCGCCTGAGGAGATAATCGGGCCGTGGCGGATGGCACGGCGAAGATGATCTTCCTCGGCTACGTGGAGGCGTCGCTTGCGATGCCGACCTGGAGGCCGGTCGGGCTCTGCCCGGTTGGCCGTTTGGGGCGAGTCAGGTGGTAGCCACGGCCCCGAAGATGGTCTTCCTGGGCTACGGCAAGTATGCGCGTGCCGATCGGATCTACGCGCTCGAGCCGATCACCGACGATCGCGGGGGCGGCAGGCGCACGCGCGTCTGGATCGAGGGCGTCGTGGAGCCGATCGTCGCCTCGCGGACCGAGCGGACGATCCTGCACGAGATGGGGCACGACGTGGCGACCACCTCGCCGCTGATCGACGCCGCCCTCGACCTGGCCGAGCGCCTGGCCGAGCAGGCCGAGACCGGGCGGGTCGACCTGACCGACCTCGGTCGGCGGGCGCGCCGGCTGCTCGAGGCGTCGGCGAAGCCGGCCGAGTCACAGCAACTCTTCTAGAAGGCCCGCCCCGTGGCCGACGAGCGCGATCCCGGGCTTCCCGACCCCGCGGGCGAGGGAGGGCGGCCGGGCCGCCCCTCGCCGTTCGCGCGCATCGCTTCCCGGCGCTCGGCGAGCACTTCGGCGGCGGGGCCCGGGTGGTGGGGCTGCTGTATGCGGCGCCCTATGCCGGGGCGCTCGCTGCCTCGCTCGTCTCCGGCTGGGCGACGCGGATGCGCCGGCAGGGGCTCGGCGTGATCGTCGCCGCGGGACTGTGGGGCGTGGCGATCACGCTCTTCGGCCTCGTCGACGTCCTCTGGCTCGCGCTCGCGCTGCTCGCGCTCGCCGGCGCCGCCGATTTCGTCAGCGCGGTCCTGCGCAGCGCGATCGCCCTCACGGCGACGCCGGACTCGATGCGGGGGCGTATCTCGGGGATCGAGCTCGCACAGGTCGCGAGCGCGCCGACGCTCGGAAACGTCGAGGCCGGCGTGTTGGCGTCGCTGACGAGCGTGCGCTTCTCGATCGTCTCCGGTGGCGTCGCCTGCGTGGTCGGCACGGCAGCGATCGCCCTCGCGCTCCCGCAGCTCCTCCGCTACGACTCCAGGCGCGCCCGCGGATGACGACTACGGGCCTCCCCCTGAGGCGGGAGTTCTTCGCGCGGAGCGTCCACGAGGTGGCGCCCGAGCTGATCGGCGCGATGCTCGTCGTCGATGGCTCAGGCGGGGTGATCGTCGAGGTCGAGGCCTACGACCAGCAGGATCCGGCGAGCCACGGCTTCCGGGGCGAGACGGCGCGGAACGCCTCGATGTTCGGGCCGCCGGGCCACGCTTACGTCTACCGGTCGTACGGAGTGCACTGGTGCCTGAACCTCGTCTGCGAGGCCGAAGGCGTCGCCGCGGCCGTGCTCGTGCGGGCTCTCGAGCCGCGGATCGGGATCGGGGCGATGCGCAGGCGCCGGGGACTCGACGACGAGCGACTCCTCTGCGCCGGGCCGGGCCGGCTGTGCCAGGCGCTCGGCGTTACCCGAGACCACGACGGGCTCCCGCTCGACGCTCCTCCGTTCGCGCTGCTGGTCGACGCCGGCCTGCGTAGCGAGGTCGTGGCGGGCCCGCGAATCGGCATCTCGCACGCCGCCGAGCTGCCGTGGCGCTACGGCCTGGCGGGATCCCGGTTCCTCAGCCGGCCGCTCCGGCCGCCGCCGGCGCTTCGTCGCGAAGGACGGCGAGCCTGACGAGCATCCCCGGGGCTGCCGCGACTCCCGCGCGGGGGGTCTGCGACACGACCCGCCCCGAGGCCCCCGCGGGCAGGACACGGGTTCGCAGCTGGAGCCGCGCGAGCCTCGAGCGCGCCGTCGCGAGCGGGAGCCCGACCACGCTCGGGACGACGCCGTGGAGCGGCTTCGCGAGCACGAGCTTCACCTCGTCGAACGAGGAGAGCGTGCCTCCGGGCGGGTACTGGCGCAGCACGATGCCGGGGCGCTGCCGGGGCGCGGCCGGCTTGTAGATCGGCACCGGGGTAAGAGGCTGGGCGCGGAGGCGCTCCTCGGCGGGCGCGAGCCGCTGGCCGACGACGTCCGGCACCTCGACCTCGTTCGGCTTGCAGTCCGCGTTCCGGGCTGGCTCGTAGTCCGCGAAGTAGGAGACCTCGATCGTGATCCGGCAGTGGCCGGTGTTGTCGTAGGCCCAGCCGTCCTTGCGCAGCGCGAGTCGGCGCGGCTCGGTCTCCGGATCGGGGGGGTCTGCGAATCCGTCCGGAGCGGCTCGGAGGTACGCGAGCGCCCGCTCGGTGAACGTCTTCCAGATCAGGGCCGGGTACGTTCCGCCGGCGACCGGACCGCCGTAGTACTCGGTCAGCATCGGCTTCAGCGTGTTCGGGTACCCGACCCAGACTGCCACCGCGAGCTGTGGTGCGTACCCCGCGAACCAGGCGTCGCCGTAGTTCTCCGTCGTTCCCGTCTTGCCGGCGATCGGTCGGCCGTCCGCGAGCTGTGCACGCCGGCCCGTCCCGCCCGTGACCACCCGCTGCAGGATCCCGTTCAGGAGCGCGGAGTTCTCCGGCGTCAGCACCTCCCTCGCGACCGGCTCGTTGTCGGTGCCGTTGATCGAGAGCACCGCGCGGGGCCGGTCGCCGGTCAGCGAGCCGTCGATGCGACGTCCGCCGTTCCCGAAGGACGCGTAGCCGCGAGCGAGCTCGAGCGGATTCACTGCCTCACCACCTAGTCCGATCGCCAGATAGTCGTCCAGCGGGCTCGTGACCCCGAGCTTGCGCGCCATCCGGGCGACGTCGCGCGGCGAGACGACGTGGGTCAGCTGGGCGTAGACGGCGTTGTCCGAGGCGATCGTCGCGGTCGCCAGGTCAATGCGCCCGAGATAGGAGCTCTCGTAGTTCCGAACCGCCCAGAGCTTCCCGTCGTACGGGATCGTCACCGGCTTCGACTCGAAGGTCGTGTCCGGTGCGATCCCCTGCTCGAGTGCCGCGGCGAGTACGAAAGGCTTGAAGGCAGAGCCGGGCTGCCGCTCTCCCTGCACGGCCAGGTTGAACTGGCTCTCGCGGAAGCTCCGGCCCCCGAACATCGCGAGCACCCGGCCGTCTCTGGGGTCGATCGCGACCAGGGCCGCCGAGGGTCCCGCCTCATCCGGGAGCCACCTGGCGATCGACGCGCGCGCGATCTTCTGGAGGCCGAGGTCGATCGAGGTGACGACGCGAAGCCCGCCGCCGAAGACGCGGCCCGAGCCGTAGCGGTCGACGAGCTGCTGCTTGACGTAGTTCGTGAAGTACTGCGCCTGGCCGACGGCCACGGGCAGCCGAACCTGGTCCGGGCGAGGGAGAGCCGACCGGCTCGCAGCGCGCAGCTGGCGGGGAGTGATGTAGCCCTGCTCCAGGAGGTTTCGCAGGACGACCTCGCGCCGCCGGCGCGAGGCGGCCGGATTCGCGACCGGGTCGTAACGGCTCGGATCGGCCGGGATTCCGGCCAGGAGCGCGGCCTCCGCCCACGTGAGCTTGGAGGCCCCATGTCCGAAGTAGGTCTTCGAGGCGCGCTGGATGCCGTAGGCGCCGTTGCCGAAGTAGATCGTGTTCAGGTACGCGGTGAGGATCCGCTCCTTCGACCAGTGCTGCTCGAGCTGCCAGGCGAGCGCGGCCTCCTTCAGCTTCCGCGCGAGCGACCGTGAGCGGTCGACGTAGGTGTTCTTCACGAACTGCTGGGTGATCGTCGAGCCGCCTTCGACGAGCTTCTTCTGCCGCGCGTCCGCCCAGGCGGCACGGGCGATGCCCCGGAGGTCGATGCCGCGGTGCTCGAAGAAGCGCCGGTCTTCGACGGCGACGATTGCCAGCTTGATCGTCGGTGCGATCTGCCTCGCGCTGACGAGAACGCGGCTCTCGGACCCGCGGAGCACGGCGAGGACGGTCTTGCCGTCGGAGGCGTAGAGGAAGCCGTCCTTCTGGACGCCCTGCCGCCTCGCGGGGTCGAGCTTCGGGATCTCGCTCGCGATCGCCGAGATGAGGCCGTACGTGAACGCCGACAGGCCCAGCACGCCGAGGGCGGCAAGGAGGGCGAGGAGGCGAAGCTTGCGGATCCTGCGCCGGGGGGGCCTTCGCGCCTCGGAAGTGCGTCTACGAAACCGCAGAACCCGGGATTGTAACGTCTAGAGTTGGCCCGCCTTGGGGATCGCGGAGCTCACTCGTAACGCGGTCGACGTACTGCCGAGGGGCGAGCTGGAGCGGAAGCTCGAGCTGGGGCGGCCGCTCAGGGTCAAGCTCGGGATCGACGTGACGGCTCCGCACGTCACGCTCGGGAACGGCGTTCCGCTGCAGCGCATGGCCGCGTTCCAGCGCGAAGGGCACACGGGCGTGCTGATCGTCGGCGACTACACGACGCGGATCGGCGACCCCTCCGGGCGCTCCGCAACACGGCCGGTCCTCTCGGGCGAGGAGATCGACCGCAACGCAGCCCGCTATTTCGAGCACGCCTCGACGATCATCGACCCCGAGCGCACCGAAGTGCGCTTCAACAGCGAATGGCTGGGCAAGCTCGACTTCGCTGAGATTCTCCGGCTGACGCGGACGGCAACCGTGGCCCGGCTCCTGGAGCGGGACGACTTCGCCAAGCGCTTCGGCGCCAGGGCGCCGATCTCGGTGTCGGAGCTCCTCTATCCGCTGATGCAGGCCTACGACTCCGTGTCGGTGCAGGCCGACGTCGAGCTCGGCGGCACGGACCAGCTCTACAACCTTCTGATGGGCCGGGACGTGATGGAGGCGTACGGGGTCGAGCCACAGGTCGCTCTCACGGTCGAGCTGCTACTGAGCTGGGACGCGACCCTGATGAGCGCCTCGCGTGGGAACTACATCGCTCTCTTCGACGACCCGAACGAGCAGTTCGGCAAGGCGATGCGGATCCCGGACTCGCTCCTGCCGCAGTACTACCGGCTGGTGCTGGAGTCCGTCCCCGAGGCCGTTGATCCGCTCGAGGCGAAGCTCGCGCTGGCCCGCTTCATCGTCTCGCGCGCGCATGGGGAAGAGGTGGCACAGCGCGCTGAGGAGCGCTTCACGCGCGTCGTCCGGGAGGGCCGAGTTCCCGAGGACGTGCCCGAGGCGTCGCTTCCCCCGGGCGACCCGATCCACCTGCCGGCTCTTCTGGTCGAGCAGCTGGGGATCGCCTCGACGAGTGAGGCGCGGCGCCTGATCGCCCAGGGCGCCGTCAAGCTGGGCGGCGAGCCCGTGCACGAGCTCGACCTGCCGCGCCGCTCGCTCGAGGGGGCCCTCCTCCAGGCGGGAAAGCGCCGTTTCCTCCGCTTCCGCCCTGCTTGACACCCCTCCGGGCGTTGCTATCATGCGCGAGCCGCCCGAACGGGTGGCTGTAGGACAGTCCCGACCTCGATCAACGGAGCGCCCTCGACGCGAATCGGATACGACGCAGTTCCGAGCTTCCAGGGCCTTCGGTGCGAGCCGGGGGCTTTTTTACGGTCAACCGAGCGGCACCGGTCTTTGAAAACTCAGCAGCGTGCGTTTACGTCGAGACCTCTTGCGCGTCTCGCTCGTTCGTCCCAGCCGGACTTCAGTCCGACCGGGCGGCCGGCGTTTCACGCGGAGGAATCAACCCGTCAACGCTCTTCGGCCCTCGGGCCGGCGGAGCGATGACACTTTGAGCTCAAGCTCAACTGAAGCAGCTTGCTAACGGCGAAAGCCGAACGCAAATCAGTTCTTCATGGAGAGTTTGATCCTGGCTCAGGACGAACGCTGGCGGCGCGCTTAACACATGCAAGTCGAGCGAGAACCGGGGCTTCGGCCCCGGGGACAGCGGCGAACGGGTGAGTAACACGTGGGTAATCTGCCCTCGG
>JACDAS010000146.1 GCA_013695295.1 Actinomycetota bacterium
CGCGACATCCCCCATCGCTTCACCGTCGGCGAAGAGGGCTGCCGGATGCTGTTCATCCTGGTCCCGGGGGGCATCGAGGACGTGGTGAGGGCAACCAGTGAGCCCGCTCCGAGCCGCACTCTCCCGCCGCGATCCGAGGAGAAGCCGACGCCGGAGGAGATCGACGGCCTCAAGGCGATCGTCAAGGAACACGGCTACGAGCTGCTCGTCTGAGCCGCCAGCTCACTTATGTCAAGCGATAGGAGATCTAACGGATCGAGGTCGCGTCTGGGTCGTCGCGGCGGGAAGCTTCGGTCGCGCGGACGAACTCACGCACGTTCAGGTTCGGAGGAGTGTGGTTCGGAGGAGTGTCAGACACACCTCAGAGGTGTGTCTGAGGAGGTTCGGCTCTCTTCTACCTTCGCTTGGCGCGTTCGTTCTTGCGCAGCCGGTCCGGGCGAGGCCGGGTCGGGCCTTGCACTTGAATAGGGCGCCGCCGCGACCGACATGGCGGGCGCGGCTCACGGCCTCACCGGGCAACGCACTGATTCTACGCGGGAAGCGCGTGTGCCAAACGAGGGGGCTCATGGGGGAAACCGGGTTTCTCCCATGAGTGAAGCCGCGCCGCAGGCGCGGCGAGCAGTGCGCCCGGCAGGAATCGAACCTGCGACCTCGCGCTCCGGAGGCGCGCGCTCTATCCCCTGAGCTACGGGCGCTCGAGGAAGATCTAGTGTAGCCGCGTGGAGGTCTCAGCCCGGATCGTCACGCTCGAGCTCGCGGAGACATTCACGATCGCGCGCGAGTCGCAGGACACGGCCGAGGTCGTGCAGGTGGAGCTGCGGCACGCCGACGCCGTCGGGTACGGCGAGGCCGCGCCGATCGGCCGCTACGCGGAGTCGGCGCAGTCGGCCCAGGGCTTCGTGGAGGAGGTGGTCAGCCGGCTCGGCAACGATCCCTGGGCCCCCCTCGACCTCGGCGAGCCGGGCGCCGAGCAGGCGGCCCGGTCCGCGATCGACGCCGCCCTGCATGACTTGCGCGGAAAGCTCGTCGGCCTGCCTGTCTGGCGGCTGCTCGGCCTCCCGCGCGCGGGCCCGCCCACTTCCTGGACCGTCTGGCTGGGCGACCCGGACGACATGGCGCGGAGGGCCGAGCGGGTGGCCGGTCGCTTCCACCGCCTCAAGCTCAAGCTCGGCGGGCGCGACGGGCTCGATGTGGACCGAGTCCGCGCCGTGCGTGGCCTCACCGACCTGCCGCTGCAGGTCGACGTGAACGAGTACTGGTCGCTAGACGAGGCGTTCGACGCCTTGCCCGAGCTGGCGAGTCTGGGAGTCCAGTACTGCGAGCAGCCGCTCCCGCAGGGAGACCCCGCCGGCGCGGAGCTGAAGCGGCGCTCGCCGATCCCGATCTTCGTGGACGAGGACTGCCACACCCTGGCCGACGTCGCCGCCTGCGCCGAGTTGGGCCACGGGATCGTCGTCAAGCTGGCGAAGTCCGGGGGCATCGCGGAAGCGATCCGGATGATCAGCGCCGCTCGGGCGCTCGGGCTCGGGGTGATGCTCGGCTGCATGATCGAGTCGGGTCTCGGCATCGCCGCCGGCTGCCAGATCGCCAGCCTCTGCGACCACGTCGACCTGGACGGGAACCTCCTGCTCGCCCACGACCCATGGCCGGGCGTCCAGTTCCTCGACGGCGTCCAGCTTCCGTCACACTCGCCCGGACTCGGTGTCCGACAAGCGGTACCTGATCCTCGCTGAGGGCAAGTCGGCCGACGCGCACTACGGCAAGACCGCGCGCGGCGTCCTCCGCTACCGCCGCGGCGACGTCGTCGCGGTGCTCGACTCTGAGCGGGCGGGGGAGACGATGGAGGGCGTGCCCATCGTCGCGACGGTGAACGACGCCCTCTGCTTCGGGCCGACCGTCGCGCTCGTCGGCGTAGCAACCCAGGGCGGCCGCTTCCCGCCTGCCTGGCAGGCCCTGCTGCGAAGCTGTGTCTCGAAGGGCCTGGACGTCGAGAACGGCCTGCACGAGTTCGTCTCGGACGACGCGGAGCTCGCGGAGCTGGCCGCTCGCCACGGTGTCCGGCTCCACGACCTCAGGCAGCCTCCGGCCGGCCTCGGCGTCCCGACCGGCGA
>JACDAS010000152.1 GCA_013695295.1 Actinomycetota bacterium
ATCTGGCGGACTCGAACCGTCGACCCCGCAGATTTGCCTGCAACTCCGATAGACCTCGAGCGGAGCGGCGCAGGAGTCGAACCTACCCAGCCTGGGGTTGCCAGACCTCGCCCGTTTTGAAGACGGGCTGGGCCACCGGGCCCGTGCCGCTCCCCGTCCGCTCACCCTAGATGCTTGACGGGAGAATCGCCGGATCCACGCAGGGCTCCGCCGCTGCGGCCACGCGGCAGGGAGCCGTAAGATCGGTCGGTGCACGGGGTCATCTTCTCGAGCCTCCGGGACTACGTGACTGCCGAGTACGGCGACGACGCGGCCACGAGACTGCTCGCCGGCGAGCCCGTCTACCTGCTGAGCGAGTCGTATCCGGACGAGGGCCTGGCGCGCCTGATCGGTCGCGCCGCGGAGCTGACCGGACGCGACGTCGACGACGTCGTGCACGGCTTCGGCGTCTTCACGGCGGAGACGACCTTCACCCGGCTCTACCCGGCCTTCTTCGCAATCTCGGCCTCGGCGAGAGAGTTCCTGCTCACCGTCGAGACGCGTATCCACGAGCTCGTTCGCGCAACGATCCCGAACGCACGGCCGCCGCAGCTCACGGTCAGCGGGCTCGGCGACGACGGCGTCGACATCGTCTACACGTCACCCCGGCGCCTCTGTGTGCTGCTCCGGGGTCTCGTCCAGGGCACCGCGCGCCACTACGGGGAGGACGCGGCGATCGAGGAGGAGACGTGCATGCGCCGCGGAGACGACCGGTGCCGCTTCAGTGTGCGCTTGACACCGGCGTCATCGGCGCCCGGCCGAGCGTCGTAACACGCGCTCGTCCCCGACCCGACGCGTCAGGCCGTCCGCGTCGAACCGCTCGAGCAGGAGCTGCGCTGTGCGGCGCGAGCTCCCGAGCAGGTCGCGAAACCGCGCGAGCCTGATCGAGCCCGCCTCCCGGCACTCGGAGACGAGCGCATCACGGGCAGAGGCGTAGGCCGCGCACCCGATCGCGAGACCGTCGCCGAGCCGCACGAGACGGCCGGCACGCTCGAGGTAGGCCGCGAGCTCCCGATCATCGACCTTGACGGCGTCGAACCGCGAGGCCCCGAGCTCTGCCTCGAGGGCGGCAGCGTCGTCTGCTCTGTTGGCTAGAGTGGCAACGATGCCCGGCAAGTACGCCTTCCCGTCGGCTCGCTTGAGACCGAGCAGTGGCTGGACGTCGGCCGCCCAGGCCCGGACGGGGAAGAGCTCGCCCAGAGGGAGACCCGGATCGTGGGGGACCTCGCTCGCACGGATCTCCAGACGTCTGTGGACGCGGGCACGGAGCTCCTCCAGCCAGCCCGCGGGCAGGTACCAGGGTCCGGCCTGCACGAGCGGGGCAAGACCGGTCTCGAGCTCCTCCCCGAGGAGGAGTCCGCGCGCCTCCAGGGCAGCTCTGGTCACCGGCTCTCGCACGACCGCCCCGACGATCGATCGTGCGTCTCCGACGTCGAGCAGCTCGAATCTGCTGCGGTCGAGACGGCGTTCCGGCGCCGGGTCGAGGATCCGCGCACCACCGAGGGTCGTCTCGGCTCGGACAATCAATCGGTCGCCCCTGGCCGCGACGAGCGGCTCCGCGAGCCTCAACTGGGCGTACGGCCCCGGCTCGGCCCGCGCGACGCGGGCGGGTACCTCAGACGTGCCGTGGTGGACGAGGACGCGTGCGCCGTGGGCAATCGGCTCGAGCTCCTCGAGCGTGACGTCGAGCCGGTAGCTCACCGGGAAGTGACCGGGCTCCACGAGCGCCGCTCCCCGCGCGAGCTCGCGCCGGTCGGCGCCCGGCAACGCGACGGCGACGCGCTGGCCGGCTTCGGCCCGATCGACTGTGCGGTCATGGACCTGGACGCTTCGGACACGTACCTCGAGCCCCGCGGGCTCCGCCCGGAGCTGGTCGCCGACTCGGATCGTCCCGGACCAGAGCGTGCCTGTCGCGACCGTCCCGATCCCGCGCAGCGCGAAGACGCGGTCGACGTAGAGTCGCGTCGGGCCCCCGGAGCGCGGTGGCTCCACCGCGTCGGCTACGGCGGCGAGCGCGGCGCGCAGCTCGTCGAGGCCGTGGCCGGTCCGGGCGCTGACGCCAAGGACCGCGTGAGCCTCGGGCACGAGCTCGCGCGCTTCTGTGAGGGCGTGCTCGAGCGTCACCGGGTCGACGGCGTCCGACTTCGTCACGGCGACGACCCCCCGGGTCACTCCGAGCAGTCGCAGGATCGCGAGATGCTCGTGCGTCTGGGGCCGGGCGCCCTCGGAGGCGTCCAGGACCAGGAGGAAGAGCGCGATTCCGGTCGCTCCCGCGACCATGTTCCGGACGAACCGCTCGTGCCCGGGAACGTCGATGAGTGACAGCCGGCGCCCGTCGGGTAGCTCGAGCGGCGCGTAGCCGAGGTCGATCGAGATTCCGCGGAGCCGCTCCTCCGGCAGGCGGTCGGTGTCCTTGCCCGTGAGGGCGCGGACGAGCCACGTCTTCCCGTGGTCGACGTGACCGGCGGTGCCGACGGTTACCGGGATCGCGCCTCGATCAACCCGTCCTCCACGCGCACGGGCTCGAAGCCCGCCTCGTCGAGGAGCCCGCGCCACTGCGCCTCGTTGCGCTCGCGGCCGGCGAAGAGCGCGAGCAGCAGCAGGTCGAGCCACTTCGCGCCGTGCGGCTCATTCCCGGACGGGACGACGGCATCGGGCAGGAGGAGCCGCGCTCCGGCGGGCGCTGCGGCGCGGATCGTTCGGAGAATCGTGGCGGCCTGCTCGTCTGGCCAGTCGTGGAGGATCGTCGAGAGCACGTAGACGTCGCCGGCCGGCACGTATTCGAAGAAGTCGCCGGCGACAAACTCGATCCGGTCGCCGAGCACAGCCTCGTCCCGGTTCGTCTCCGGCAGGTCGAAGACGATCCCGCGCAGGCCCGGGTGCCGCCGCAGCAGCTCGACGAGGAGCGTCCCGTTGCCGCCGCCGACATCGACGACGACCTCGTCGCCGCGCCACCCAGCGGCGATGAGGCGCTCGGCCCTCCGCTCCTTGCCCTGCTCCATCGCGCGATCGAACGCCGCCCGCTCGTCTGGGTGCTCGGCGAGCCACGTCCAGAAGTCGGTCCCGAACGCCCGGGGGAACGTGGGGGCGCCGGTTCCAGCGTCGAGCTCCGAGACGGTACGGAGCCAGACGCCCCCGAAGAGGTGCGCGAAGTCGCCCCAGCCGCCGCGGAGGAGCTCCGAGGCCGGCGTGTTTCGGAACATCCCCGGCTCGTCCTCCGCGAACACGCCATCGCTCGCGAGCGCGCGCAAGAGCCGGCGCAGCGTGTCGGGATCGGCGCCGACCGTCCTCGCGACTGCCTCAACCGGGCGAGGACCGGTTGCGAGCGCGTCTGCGACACGCAGGTCGGCGACGAGCGCGAGCGCGCGCGTTCCGAGCGCGCCGCGGACGAGGTTCCAGATGCGTGACTCCGGCGGGAGCTCGCTCACCGGCGCGCCGCGGCGACGGCCGCTGCGACCTCCTCGACCTCGGAGTCGGTCAGGGTCCGGCAGTCGAGCAGGCAGCGCCCGTCGCGGACGACCGAGACGACGGGAGGCTCCCCGGCCCGGAGCAGGTCTGCGAGGGATTCCTCGACGGCGCACGCGAAGCTCGGCAGCTCCGCGAGCGGGAGCGCTCCGCCGCCGACCCGGGCGATCGTCTCCTCGACCTCGCCCCCCAAGAGGCGGGCCAGGCGCTCCGCCCTGCTGCACACCTGCGGGGTCTCCTCGGTGAGCATGCGAAGGATAGGAACCTCCCGCCGCGCTCGTTCGCTGTCCAGGTGGAGCGAGAGCGTGCCTTCGAGCGCCGCCAGCGTCAGCTTGTCCGGGCGGAGGGCTCGCTGCAGCGGGTGACGGCGCAGCTGGTCGATCAGGTCGGCTCGACCGACGACGATGCCCGCCTGGGGGCCGCCGAGGAGCTTGTCGCCGGAGAAGCAGACCAGGTCGGCGCCGGCCGCGACGGTCTCGCGCGCGCTCGGCTCGTCTCCTAGAGCGATGATCGCTCCCGAGCCCAGGTCGTCTACTAGAGGTAGCCCGTGGCCGCGCGCGAGCGCAGCCAGCTCGC
>JACDAS010000166.1 GCA_013695295.1 Actinomycetota bacterium
GGAATGAACGCCTTCTCGAGCGGCGGCGAGAACGGGACCGGGGTGTCGGGCGCTGCGATCCGCCGCACCGGCGCGTCGAGGTCCTCGAACGCCTCCTCGGCGATCGTCGCCGCGATCTCGGCGCCGAAGCCGCCCGTGCGCGTGTCCTCGTGCAGGACGAGCGCCTTCGAGGTCTTCCGGACGCTCGCGAGCACAGCCTCCCGGTCCCAGGGCAGCACCGTCCGCAGGTCGATCACCTCGACGGAGACTCCGTCCCCGTCGAGTTGCTGTGCGGCCTCCTCGGCCGTGTAGACCATCGCGCCCCAGGTGATCAGGGAGACGTCTGTGCCCTCCAGGTGGGTGCGGGCCTTGCCGATCGGCGTCGTGTAGCGCTCGTCCGGGACCTCCGCCTTGATCCGCCGGTAGAGGTGCTTGTGCTCGAAGAAGAGCACCGGGTTCGGATCCTCGATCGCGCTCACGAGCAGTCCCTTCGCATCTTCGGGCGTGGCCGGGCAGACGCACTTCAGCCCGGGGACGTGGGCGAACGAGCTCTCGGGGTTCTGGGAGTGGAACGGACCGCCGGAGAACCCCCCACCGGAGGGAAGGCGGACGGTGATCGGCACCGGCGAGCCCGCGCGCCAGCGCTGCTTCGCCGCCACGGTGACCAGGTGGTCCCAGGCGCACGAGATGAAGTCCGCGAACTGCATCTCCGCGACCGGCCGCATGCCCATGATGGCCGCGCCCGTACAGCCGCCGACGATCGCCGTCTCGGACAGTGGCGCGTCGATCACGCGCCACGGCCCGAACTCCTCCTGAAAGCCCAGGGTGACCTTGAAGGCGCCGCCGTAGACCCCGACGTCCTCGCCGATCACGAACACACGCTTGTCTCGCCGCATCTCCTGCCGGAGGCCGTCCGAGATCGCCTGGAGGTACGTCTTCTCCGCCATCCTACGGATCCTGGAGTGACGTACCTACCGGGTTCCCAGCCCGGCACGTCATCCGTGGCGCACCGATCGTCATTTGTGGTGCGGGGTGTCGAGGTCCTCGGGCGTGGCGTACACGCCCTCGAGCAGCGTGGCTGGATCCGGCATGGGCGAGTCCTCGGCCCGCCGCAGCGCCTCGTTCAGGAGCTTCTTCACGCTCGCACCGATCTCGTCCTCCTCCTCGTCTGTGAGCTCGGCGTTCTCGCGCAGCCACGAGCGAAAGCGCTCGATCGGGTCGCGCGCGGCCCAGCCTTCGAACAGCTCCTTGGGGACGTAGAAGGCGTCGTCGTGGACGGCGTGACCCTCCATCCGAAGGGTGAGCGACTCGATCAGCGTCGGGCCGCCGCCCTCGCGGGCCTTCTCGATTGCCCGCTTCGCCTCCCGGTAGACGGCGAGGACGTCGGTTCCGTCGACGACGATCCCCTCGAAGCCGTACGCCTGCGCCCGATCGGCGACGTGCTCGGTCGCGAACTCGAGATGCGTCGGCGTCGAATAGGCCCACTGGTTGTTGTCGCAGACGAAGACGACCGGGAGCTGCCTGACGCCGGCGAAGTTCATCCCCTCGTGCGTGTCGCCGCGCGCGGAGGCGCCCTCACCGAACCAGGCTACGGCGACCCGGCGCTCCTCGCGGATGCGGAAGGCGAGCGCGCACCCGACCGCGACCGGGAGCATCGCCGGCAGGTGGCTGACCATCGCGATCAGGCCGAGGCGCGCGTCGGCCATGTGGACGTTCCCGTCCCGGCCGCGCGACGGCCCGTCCACGCGACCCATGTACTGGGCGAGGATGCGCCACGGCTCGACGCCACGCGTGATGTGGACGCCCATGTCGCGGTGGAGCGGCGTCCCGACGTCGTCCGGCCCCATTGCCGTCGCGACGCCGACCGCACCGGCCTCGTTCCCGCGGCCCGTGTAGAAGGAGCCCGGGATCTTTCCCTGCCTGTAGAGGATGTGGCCGCGCTCTTCGATCCCGCGGGTGAGCACCATGTTGCGGTAGATGCCGAGCAGGTCCTCGCGGTCGAGGCCAGCCTCCCGGATCTCCTTGATCGAGCCAACCGGCTCGGCTTCTCGCGCGACTGCCACCTGCACCCCCGTTCGTGGACGCTGAACTCTAACGGCTGGCGAACGTCTGACGGCCCGATGCCGTGCGGGCCCGTCGCGCTGCTCCGTCCGTTTCCGCCGGACCCACGCACGGTAGGCTCCGGCTCGTGGGCAAGGCCGCCGACTGGCTGCGCGAGGAGCGGCGGAAGGTGCTCGGAGACTGGGTCGCCCTCTGCCTCGGCTGCGGTCACGTCCAGCGGTACTTCGCCGGGGGCGAGGACGAGCTCCCGGAGACGTGCCCGCAGTGCGCGGGGACGATCCGGAGCCGGTGCCCCGCGTGCGACGCCCCGTTCGCGTCGGCGTTCGCGATCGACTGCGAGGCCTGCGGCGCGCGCCTGCGCGACCCGGAGCTCTTCGGCAGCGCGATCCGGAGGGCCTGAGCGCTACCTACGGGTTCGCAGCGCGGATCTCGGAGAAGCGGATCACCGTCACGGTGTCCTCCGCCGAGACCTCGCGGTTGTAGAGCTGGCCGAGGAAGGTGGCCATCTCCTCCGTCCGCTTGAGCTCCGGGTTGTCGTGCTCGATCTCGCGTGGAGAGAGCTCGGCGAGCGCCTTGACCTCCACCTTGTCGATCACCGCGTCGAAGATCTTGGCCCGCGGGCTGAAGCGGGGTCCAGCGAGCACCTGGACGACCATTCCCTTCCTGTACTTGTGGGACTTGTCGCCCAGCCGGATGGTGGCCGTCTTCCGCCGGCTGCGCAGCTGGTCGGCGACGATTGGCGAGTAGAAGTTGAGTGCGTACATCGGCTCGGCCACGGGGGCGACGGGATCATAGGTCGTCAGGGCCGGACAGCGCCGCCAGGGCCTTCCGCGCCATCTCCCGCTCTCCCGCGTAGGCGAGCAGCCGGGGCGCGTCCTCGAGCGGCAGCCAGCGCGCTTCCTCGACCTCGATCGCCTGCCGGGGGTCGATCCGCCCCAGGCGCCCGCTCCGGTAGCGGAGCAGAAAGAAGCTGACGACCTTGAAGATTCGCTCACCCCTGAGGCTGTAGACGTAGCGGACGTCACCGAGCTTGCCGAGCGCCTTCGCCTCGACGCCCGTCTCCTCTCGAACCTCGCGCAGCGCCGCCGCCTCGGCGCCCTCGCCGGGCTCGAGCAGCCCCTTCGGGAGAGCCCAGACCGGTGGACGCCGCCCAGCCGGGCGGATGGCCGCCACCATCCACCGACCCCGCAGCCGGCGGACGAGGACCCCACCCGCGGAGAATTCCCTCCTCATGGACGTGATTGTGACACCTCGGTCGCCGGTGCCCGCCCACTTGACAGGAGCCCGCTCCGAGAAGGTAGTATCCGGTTGGCACTCCTCGTACGAGAGTGCCATGCAGCGTCACAAACTTGAGCGAATACAGGAGGAAGCGAATGAATCTGCAGCCTCTGGGCGACCGCCTCATCGTTGAAGTCCTCGAGGAGGAGGAGACGACGATCAGCGGCATCGTCCTGCCGGACACCGCGAAGGAAAAGCCCCAGCGCGGCCGCGTGCTTTCGGTGGGCCCGGGCCCGCGGGACGAGGACGGGGAGTACATCAAGATGGACGTCGCCGAGGGCGACGAGATCATCTTCTCGAAGTACGGCGGCACCGAGATCAAGCTCGGCACCGACGAGGTCCTGATCCTGCGCGAGTCCGACGTCCTGGCAAAGGTCGTCTCGATGCCCTCGAAGAGCTCCAAGAAGAAGGAGCTCGCGAAGGCAGCTGCCTAAGCACCGCCCTTTCCATTCATAGCGTGCAGGCCTCGGGCGAAGCCCGAGGGTCTGCGCGGGCCAAATAACAGGAGGTTTCGAATGGCTCACAAAGAGCTGAAGTTCAACGAGGAGGCGCGGCGTGCGCTCGAGCGTGGCGTCAACATTCTCGCCGACGCGGTCAAGGTCACCCTTGGCCCCAAGGGCCGCTACGTCGTCCTCGACAAGAAGTTCGGCGCGCCCACGATCACGAACGACGGCGTCACGATCGCCCGTGAGATCGAGGTCGAGGATGCGTTCGAGAACCAGGGCGCCCAGCTCGTCCGCGAGGTGGCGACGGCGACGAACGACGTCGCCGGCGACGGCACCACGACCGCCACGGTCCTTGCCCAGGCGATCGTCCGCGAAGGGCTGAAGAACGTCGCTGCGGGCGCCAACCCGATGGGCCTCAAGCGCGGCATCGAGCAGGCCGTCGACGCAGTCGTCGAGGACCTCAAGTCGCAGTCGAAGGAGATCTCGGGCAAGGAGGACATCGCCCGGGTCGCCACCATCTCCGCTCGCGAGCGCGAGATCGGCGACGTCATCTCCGACGCGATCGAGAAGGTCGGCAAGGACGGCGTCGTCAACGTCGAGGAGGGCCAGACCTTCGGCCTCGAGCTCGAGTTCACCGAGGGCATGCAGTTCGACAAGGGCTACCTCTCGCCGTACATGATCACCGACGCCGAGCGCATGGAGGCCGTGCTCGACGACCCGTACATCCTGGTCGCGAACCAGAAGATCGGGGCGGTCAAGGACCTGCTGCCCGTGCTCGAGCAGGTCATCCAGGCCGGTCGCCCACTGCTGATCGTTGCCGAGGACGTCGAGGGCGAGTCGCTCGCGACGATCGTCGTCAACAAGCTCCGCGGCACCTTCACGGCCGTCGCCGTCAAGGCGCCGGGCTTCGGTGACCGCCGCAAGCGCATGCTCGAGGACATCGCGATCCTCTCGGGCGCCGAGGTGATCACCGAGGAGATGGGCCTCAAGCTGGACAACACGAAGCTCGCGCAGCTCGGTCGGGCCCGCAGGGTCGTCGTCGACAAGGACTCGACCACGATCATCGACGGTGCCGGCGAGTCCGAGGGCATCAAGGCCCGGATCAAGCAGCTCAAGGCCGAGATCGAGACCACCGACTCCGACTTCGACCGCGAGAAGCTGCAGGAGCGGCTGGCGAAGCT
>JACDAS010000202.1 GCA_013695295.1 Actinomycetota bacterium
CTGCTGGTCCCCGCGGGAGCCGCCGCCACGATCGTCCTCCAGAAGGGGATGGGCGGGATCACGATCGGCATGACGGAGGCGCAGGTACGCGCCAAGCTCGGCCAGCCGTCCAAGACCGTCCGCGGCAAGAACGACTTCGGGCGCTACACCACGCTGACCTACAAGCGGCCTGCGATCCGGGTCAACTTCCAGGGAAACGCCGGCGCGACCGGCATCGACACCTCGAGCCAGGGCGAGCGCACCGCCAGGGGGATCGGCGTCGGCTCCACGGTCGCCGCGGTCAAGGCGAAGGTTCCGGGGGTCAAGTGCAAGACCGAGTTCGGCTTCCGACACTGCTATATCGGCAGCTTCAACCCGGGTACGCGCGTCACCGACTTCGTGATCGCCAAGACCGGCAAGGTCTCGCGGGTCACGGTCGGCATCGTCATCGACTAGATCGGGTCAGGGCAGCTCCGCGCCCCGCACGGCGTCGATGACGCGGTCCTGCTCGGAGTCCGACAGGGTGTTGTAGAGCGGCAACCGCACGAGCCGGTCGGCGACGTCCTCGGTCACCGGACACTGCCCCGCGTGGCCGCCGTGGCGCAGGCCCATGTCGGAGAGGTTGAGCGGCAGGTAGTGGAAGACCGCCAGGATGCGGCGCGCCCGCAGACGGTCGATCAACGCGGCGCGCGCGGCGGCGGTCGGCAGCAGGATGTGGAACAGGTGGTAGGCGTGGTCGCAGTGCTCCGGGACGACGGGGAGCGCCGCGCCCGTCTCCGCGGCCCAGTCTCCAAGAGCGGTCTCGTAGCGCCGCCAGAGCCGCGCGCGCGTCTCCTGCACGGCGTCTCGGGCCTCGAGCTGCGCGACGAGGAACGCAGCCAGGAGATCAGAGATCACGTAGCTCGACCCGACGTCGACCCAGGTGTACCGATCGACCTCGCCGCGGAAGAAGCGCTTGCGGTTCGTCCCCTTCTCGCGGACGATCTCGGCCCGCTCGACGTGGCGCTCGTCGTTCAGGAGCAGCGCCCCACCCTCGCCGCAGGTGAAGCTCTTCGTCTCGTGGAAGCTCTGTGCGGCGAAGACGCCGAAGGTGCCGAGAGGGCGCCCGCGGTAGCGGCCGAAAAGGCCGTGCGCGTTGTCCTCGACGACCGCGAGCCCATGCCGGCCGGCGACCTCGCAGATCACGTCGAGCTCGCACCCGACGCCCGCGTAGTGCACCGGGACGACCGCCCGCGTCCGAGGCGTCACGAGCGCCTCCAGCTGCCTCTCGTCGAGGTTGAGCGTGTCCGCCCGCACGTCGACGAACACGATCCTGGCGCCGCGGAGGACGAAGGCGTTGGGGGTCGAGACGAACGTGAACGCGGGCACGATCACCTCGTCGCCCGGCTCGAGGTCGAGCAGCAGGGCCGCGAGCTCCAGCGCGTGGGTGCAGGAGGTGGTCAGGAGCGCTCGCCGGCAGCCGAGCGATCCCTCGAGCATCGCCTCGGCCCGTCGGGTGAAGGGCCCGTCGCCCGAGATCTGCCCGTTCGCGAGCGCCTGTTGCATGTACGCCTGCTCGTTCCCGGCGAGCGCAGCGCGGTTGAAGGGGATGTCGAAGTCGGCGGCTTTCATCTAGCTAGACCTGCTCAGTCCTTCGACCGTGTCGACGCTGCGAGCCGCCGCCGGAGCCGGGCTCCGCCCGGCGGGAGGCCCGCCGCGGGGTCTGGTTCGCTGCGGCGAAGGAGGGGGGACGTGGGGGAACCATGGGTTCACCCACGCTCGAGGAGGGGGCCCGTGGGGGAACCATGGGTTCACCCACGCCCGAACCATGGGTTCACCCACGCTAGAACCATTTGTGGAAGTAGAGCCGGAACGCGCTCGTGAAGAAGCCCTGCCGCTGGACGTAGCGCTGCGTTCGCACGTTCCGCGCCGCGACGTCGACCGACACCGTCTCCATCCCGCGCGCCTCGAGCCAGGCCGCGCCCTCGCAGAGGAGCGCCGCCGCCGCGCCGCTCCGCCGGTGGCCCTCGTCGACCGCGACGATCCCGAAGCGCGAGTCGACGCCGCGCTCGGCGAGCCGGCAGGTGATGTAGCCGACGATCCCGCCATCGGCCTCGGCCACGAGGACCGCGTCCGCGAAGCCCTCGCAGCTCCGGACGGCCCAGGCCTCGTAGTAGTCGACGACCCGTTCCGCGGGGAACCGCGGATCGTGGGCGAACCTCGTCACGTAGCGGGTCCGGCGGGCGAGCTCGCGCAGCGCCGGCACATCCTCGGCCCGGTGCTCGCGCACCGCGACGCCCGGGGCCTCGTAGCGCATCGGCGGATCGTTCCGGCTGTGCGTGAGCGTCAGGCGCGGCTCGACGAGGCCGAAGCCGCCGGCTCCGGCCGCCTCCACCGTCTCCCGTTGGTCCTCACCGAGGAAGTAGAGGCAGGCGACCGCCTCTCGCTGCGCCCAGTCGTCGACCGCCGCGACTGCGGCCCGGTCGAGCCGCTCGCCCAGGACCCGGCCGATCCGGACGCCCCAGAACTCGCTGTCCCAGGCGAGGAGCTCAGCCGGCATGCCGGCCGGACCTCGCGCCGGCGCCGATCTCCTCGCGCACCGCGTAGGCGGGCCGATCCATGAGCCGGACGTGCATGCGGGCGATGTACTCGCCGATCACGCCGAGCGCGAGCAGCTGCGCGCCCGAGAAGATCGCGATCGCCGAGGCGAGAAACGGGAAGCCCGGGACCGAGGCGAAGCCCTCGAGCATGTAGCGCACGACGACCCAGACGAACACCGCGAACCCGAAGAGGATCGTCCCGAGGCCGATCAGCGTCGCGATTCGCAACGGGCGGGTCGAGAAGCCGGTCAGCATCGTCAGCGCCTGCGAGGCGAGCTTGCGGAACGTGTAGGCGGACGTGCCTCCCTGGCGCTCGTCGTGCTCGACGGGGATCGCCTCGAAGCGGGTCGTCGCCCAGCTCAGCAGCACGTCGAGCGTGACGTACGGGCCCTGGAAGAAGGCGAAGGTGTCGCGGAGGCTCGTGCGGAAGGCCCGGAACGTGCTGACCTTGTCGGCGAGCTCGATCCCGACCGCACCGCGCAGCGCGAAGCGCGTCAGCCGGGCCGAGACGTTCCGCCAGAGCCCATGCTGGCGCTGGCGCGGCAGCCCGTAGACGACGTCCGCTCCGTCGTCCAGCCGCTCGAGCAGCCGCGGAATCTCCTCCGGCGGATTCTGGAGATCGTCGTCGAGGGTGACCACGACCTCGTTCCGGGCCGCGCGCAGGCCCGCGAGGAGCGCGTTGTGCTGCCCGTAGTTTCGCGCCAGGTCGAGGCCGCGGATGCGCTCGTGCTCGCGGCCGAGCGCGACGATCTCGGACCAGCTCGCATCGACACTGCCGTCGTTGACGAAGAGGATCTCGTAGTCGGTGGCGCCGAGGACCGCCTCGAGCCGGCGGACGAGCGGCGCGAGCGTCTCGGCGCCGTTGTAGACGGGCACGACCACGGAGACACTCGCGCTCACGCGCCGCTCCTGACGTAGATCGACGCGGTGCCGACGCGCTCCAGCAGCCGGTAGCGCCCGGCCCGGAGCGCGCCCTGCCAGTCCGGCTGCGGGGGCAGCGTCTGCCACAGCCGGAAGACGACGAGGCGGGTCCGCCGCGCGCGGATCGCCCGCTCGACGTCCGCGATCGTCGCGAGCCGGTAGCGGTGCGCCTCCTCGGGGGAGATCGTCGAGGCGTTCCGCGGCGAGAAGTCGTTCTCGAGGCCGGGGTACGGTCGTGCATGGGTGCCGAAGAGGTAGCCGGGCCAGGACGCGAGCACCCGCTCCCCCGTCCGCGTGTTGGCCTGGACGACCGACGCGACCCGCTCGACCGTCGCGATGCGTGCGTCCAGCGGCCGCGAGCCCCGCGCGTAGTGGTGCACGTCGATCGCCGCGAGCAGCACGTAGGCGCCCACTCCGCATGCGAGCAGGCCGGTCAGGGCAATCCGGAGCTCGCGGTCGCCCGGCCGGACTCGCTCGAGGAGCTCGAGCAGGGAGACGACGAGGAAAGGCACGGTGACGCAGAAGTACTGCGGGTAGGTCGGTGTCGGCAGGAGGCTCGCACCCCCGAGCAGGAACGCGATCGCAAGCGAGAGCGGCAGGCGCCGGCGCAGCAGGAGCGCCGCGAAGGTCGCCGCCCCGGCCGCGATCGCGAGCAGGAGGAACTGGGGCCCCACGACCCCGTCCGTGTCACCGAACCCGAGCAGGTTCGCCGCGACCCGTGCCTTCTGGGGAACGTCACCGACGAGTCCGCTCGAGCTGCGCGTCCCCTGGGCCTCGAGGTTGTCCCAGAGAAACCGGTCCGGATCCGCGGCAAGGAAGACGAGCGCCGGGACGAGCCCGGCGAGGAGGCCCGCCGCGAGCATCGCCGCCGCCCTGCGCCCCGCGTGCCAGCCGGCCCAGGCGAAGGCGGGCACCGCGGCCGCGAAGAGGAGCCGCGTGTCGATCGCGAGCCCGAGCGCGATCCCGGCTGCCGCCCACGCCAGGCGCCCTGGCCGCTCGCGCGTGACGAGGGCGTACGCGGCAAAGAGAAGCAGGGTCGAGAGGGCGTAGGTCTTGACGACGGTCAGCCAGCCGAAGACGAGGCTCGACGAGGCGTACAGCGCCGTGCCGAGCAGAGCCAGGCGCGGGCCGAATCGCCTCGCCGCGTAGGCGTAGAGCGAGACGCCGAGGCCGACTGCGAGCAGCGCCGACAGGAGCCGCGCCGCGTACCATCCTTCGGTCGTCAGCGCCGACCAGCCGGCGTAGACGTAGGGCAGGAGCGGCATCTGCGGGTAGACGAAGTCCCGGTAGGGGAGCTCGCCCTCGCCGACGAGCTTGGCTGCGAGCAGGTAGCTGCCCTCGTCGCCGTCGATCGAGCGGAGGAGCGCCAGCGGGACGAGCACCGCGGCGAGCGCCGAGGAGACGGCCGCCAGGGGCCACGCGACGGGGAACACGGCCACGCGCGACTTCGCGCGACCTCGCGCTACACCGGATCCCACGGTCACCGACACCCATTCAATACGACCCTGCGCCCGCCTCCTCCCGGTTGTCCGCATTCGCGATCCCCGCTAAAGTCTCGTCGACCTCGGACACGCCTGCCGAAGCCGAGGGATCCACGTGCTTTCCTCTTCGCTCGCCCGCCCACTGCTCTGCCTCTGCCTCGCGGCCGGCGGCCTGCTCTCGACCGGCTCTGCGGCCGCCGCCGACGGACTCACGCTCGCCCTCGCTCCGCGAGGTGAGGCGGCCGTCGCGCAGGGCGCCCCGTTCCACTTCACGGCTCGGATCACGAGCGACCACTCGATCACGCAGGGCGTCTTCTTCGACCTGATCGCCCCCAACGGAGCGAAGATGACCTTCGCCCGCCAGCTCGTCGCCGTGCCGCCTGGCCTGGCGACCGAGATCTCGGCCAGCGTCATCCCCGCGCAGTGGTTCAAGCAGCGCGGGCGCTACCAGATCGCGGCCTCGCTCGACCGGCAGCCCGCGGGCTCGCCGCTGGCGTTCGAGGTGAGGGCTCCGACTGTCACCGCCCCCATCTTCAAGGACGTGTCCGGGCCGGCGGGGGTGGCGACGAGCCTTCCGAGCGCGACCTGCGGCCGCTGGACGAACGGCTCCGCCTGGGCCGACGTCGACGGAGACCGGCGGCTCGACCTCGTCGTCACCCGGATGCAGGCCCCCTTGCAGCTCTTCCTGAACCGCGGCTCCCGCTTCAGCGAGGAGTCTGCCGCGCGCGGACTCTCGACGGCCGGCTACGTCTCGCTGGGCGCCGTCTTCGCCGACTACGACAACGACGGCGACGCCGACCTCTACCTCGCGAACGACGGCCCCGACCTGCTCTACCGCAACGAGGGCAAGGGCACCTTCGTCAACGTGACCGCCGCCGCGGGGCTCGGCGACGACCTCTCGAGCGTGAGCGCCTCCTGGGGCGACTACGACCGCGACGGCCACCTCGACCTCTACGTGGTCAACCACAGCCGCTGCGCCGGCGACGTCTCGCTCAGCCAGCTGCAGTACCACTCCGACCACCTGTACCACAACAACGGGAACGGGACGTTCTCCGACGCCACCTCCCTGCTCGAGCACGACCCCTCGACGACGCTCGACGGCAGCACGATCGGCGCCGGCTTCCAGGCCGCCTGGTTCGACTACAACGACGACGGGCGCCAGGACCTCTACCTCGCGAACGACTACCTCGGCCGCTCGCCGGACCGCAACCACCTGTGGCGGAACGACGGGCTCGGCCCGAGCGGCGCCTGGCAGCTGACGGACGTCAGCGTCGACTCCGGCACGAGCTTCTCGATGAACTCGATGGGAATCGGGGTCGGCGACTACAACCGCGACCTGAAGCTCGACCTCGCGATCTCGAACTGGGGCGCGAACCGCCTGCTGCGAAACAACGGTGACGGCACCTTCTCGGACGTCGCCGAGCAGACGAACACCGCGCGGACGTTCCAGCGCGAGGCCCGCCGCGGCGTCACCTGGGGCCCCGAGTTCGCCGACCTCAACAACGACGGCTGGGAGGATCTCTACATCGCCGCCGGCTACCTCGTGGGCTATCTGACCGAGGACGACACACCCCAGGCGAACGAGGTCTTCGTCAACGACCGCAAGGGTCAGTTCCTCGACCTGAGCGCCGTCAGCGGCGCCGACGACGACGGCCAGTCGCGCGGTGTCGCGGCCGCGGACTACGACGTGGACGGCCGCGTCGACCTCTACGTCGTCAACCAGGGCGGCGTCCCCCACCTCTTCCGCAACCTGACGCCGAAGGGCAAGACCCACTGGCTCGAGGTGAACACGATCGGTACGCGCTCGAACCGCGACGGCTGCGGCACGAAGCTGATCCTGACCGTCGCCGGCGGAAAGATGCGCCGCGACGTCTACTGCGGCGGCACGAGCGTGGGCTCGGGCAGCTCGAAGATCGTCCACTTCGGGGTCGGTGCCGCGAAGAAGCTGCAGAGCCTCGAGGTCACCTGGCCCTCCGGCGTCAAGCAGGTGTTCAGGAAGCTGAAGCTCGACCGGCTCGTGACGCTGACGGAGCCAAGAGTTTGAGGATTACGGGCCTGTCCGGAAAGCGGGCCGGGCTCCTGCCGTGCGATAAGCGGCGCGCTGCGGCGTCCTCAGTCGCCCCAATATGTGGTCATATTGAGGCTCCCTGCGTCCTGACAGCGCTTGCTTCTCGCACGGCATGAGCGGCAGCCCCCTTTCCGGACAGGCCCTTGCGGCCCTGCGGCGCGCGGCCTGCGCGCTCGCGTCGATCGGAACCGTCGCCCTGCTCAGTAGCGCGAGCGCGGCCGCGGCGGAGTCGCTGAGTGTCGCGCTCGCGCCGATGGCGGCCGCCTCCGCTCCCCAGGGAGCGGCGTTCACGTTCACCGCGCACCTGACGAGCAGCGAGCCGGTCACCCAGGAGGTCGTCTTCGACCT
>JACDAS010000242.1 GCA_013695295.1 Actinomycetota bacterium
TCGACATCCGCCGCATCGAGACCCTGAAGGAGGGAGTCGAGGCAATCGGCAACCGCGTCCGCGTCAAGGTCGTGAAGAACAAGGTGGCGCCGCCGTTCAAGCAGGCCGAGTTCGACATCCTCTACGGCCACGGGATCTCCTGGGAGGGAACGGTGCTCGACTCCGGCCTCGAACGGAAGGTGATCCAGAAGTCGGGGTCCTACTTCAGCTTCGAGGAGGAGCGGCTTGGCCAGGGCCGGCTGAACGCGAGTGCCTTCCTGCGCGAGCATCCCGACGTCACGCAGCAGATCCTCGGACGGCTGCAGGCGCAGGCGGGGCCGGACGAGATCGTCTCCGCCCGGCTTCTGCCCACCGCAACCCCGCCCCCGGCCTCTGCCGCGGCGCCCGTCGCCGAGCCTGCGGGCGAGAAGGTCACGGCGACCGCCTGACGGCCGTGCCGGCCGTGACCGCTCTGCGCGAGCTGTCCGGCGGCGGAATTGCCGTCGAGCTCGACGGCCGGCCCTGGCGGACCCTCCCTGCGGACACGGTCGTGCGGGCGGGCCTCCTCGTCGGAATCGAGCTGGATCGACCCGCCGCTCGCCGGGTGCGCGGCGAGCTGCGGCTCTCGGAGGCGTTGAAGCTCGCGACGGAAGCGCTCTCGAGGCGGGAGCTTGCGCAGGGCGAGGTCCTGCAACGGCTCGAGCGGCGTGGCGTGCGACGGGCGGTCGCCGGGCAGGCGGTCGCCATGCTCGAGCAGGGAGGCCTGCTCGACGAGGTGGGCCTGGCCGAGCGTCGAGCCGAGGTTCTCGCAAGCCGTGGCCACGGAGACGAGTCGATCCGTCGGGAGCTCGGGGCCCGGGGGATCCCTCCGGCGGCGATTGCCGGGGCACTCGAACGCCTCTCCCCCGAACGGGATCGCGCGCGGGAGATCGTCGCCGCCCGGGGAGGAAGCCCCTCGACGGCGCGGTTCCTGACCCGCAAGGGCTTCTCCGAGGGCGCGATCGAGAGCGCCCTGCCCGAGCTCGTTGCGGACTGAGCTGCCCGGGCGCTACGATGGGGGGGCTTTACCCGACATTTTGCCTGCACGCGAGCATTTCTGAATCGACGTTCATTCCAGCTAACGACCACCAGTGATCTCTAAGAGCGCAAGCAGACCCAGGAGTACCGGCCGGAGAGCACGGGACTGACGGGCGACACAGGGGCCTGAGGGCTCCGCTTGCAGTCGATTCGGGGTATCTCGCGCGCAAGCGCGATGGCGGGTGAGCCCACGGCGCTGCCGTGGGCGACCACGAAGGAGCGCTCATGCTCGTCGCCATCGGAATCCTGATCGGGCTCGTGATCGGCGGTGGGGCGTGTGCGTTCGCACTGCTCGGGCTGAGCGGGTCTCGCCTGGCAGCTGCCCGCCGGGCCCGCGGCCTGCTGCTGGCGGAGGCCAGGCGCGAGGCCGAGGCCGTGAAGCGCGAGGCCCAGGTCGAGGCCCGGGAGGAGGCCGTCAGGCTGCGCGCGGAGATCGAGGCCGACACTCAGGAGCGCCGCGCCCGCACGGTCGCCCTCGAGGAGCGGGCCCGCGGGGGGCTCGCCGATCTCGAACGGAAGCTGACCGAGGTCGAGCGCAAAGAGCAAGGCCTCGCCGACCGCGAGACGCACTGGAAGGTGCTCCAGGAAGAGCAGAAGCAGGCGCGGGCCGACGAGCTGCGGGAGCTCGAGCGGATCTCGGGGATGACGATCAACGAGGCGAAGGCGGAGGTGCTCGCGCGCTCCGAGGCGCTCGTCCGGCGTGAGCTCGCCCGCCGCGTCCGCCAGCTCGAGGAGGAGGCGCAGACCGAGGCGAAGCGGCGCGCCCGGAACCTCGTTGCCGACGCGCTCCAGCGCGTCGCTGCGAGCCATGCCGCGGAGACCACGGTGTCCGTCGTGGAACTTCCTTCCGACGACATGAAGGGGCGGATCATCGGCAAGGAGGGCCGCAACATCCGGGCCCTGGAACACCTGACGGGTGTCAACTTCATCATCGACGACACCCCGCAGGCGGTCGTCCTCTCGTCGTTCGACGGGATCCGCCGCGAGATCGCGCGGCTGACCCTGGCGAAGCTGATCGAGGACGGGCGCATCCAGCCGGCGCGGATCGAGGAGATGTACTACGTCTCGAAATCCGAGCTCGAAGACACGATGCGATCCGCGGGCGAGCAGGCAGTCTTCGAGGCCGACTGCGGCGAGGTGCACGAGGAGCTGCTCAAGGTGCTCGGCCGTCTGCGCTTCCGGACGAGCTACGGCCAGAACGTGCTCAAGCACACGCTGGAGGTCGTGCACCTGGCCGGCCTGATGGCCAGCGAGCTCGGAGCGAGCGTGAGGACGGCGAAGCGGGCGGCGCTGCTCCACGACCTGGGCAAGGCGATGACGCACGAGACCGGCGGCTCGCACACGCAGATCTCGGTCCAGCTCGCACGCCGCTACGGCGAGTCGCAGGCGGTGGTGCACGCGATCGAGGCGCACCATTACGAGATCCAGCCTCAGACCGTCGAGGCGGTTCTGGTGATCGCCGCCGACGCGATCTCCGCCTCGCGGCCGGGCGCCCGAGGCGAGAGCCTCGAGCTGTACGTGAAGCGGCTCGAGGCGCTCGAGGAGCTGGCGGCGTCGAAGCCCGGCGTCGAGAGGGTCTACGCGCTGCAGGCCGGCCGCGAGATCCGCGTGATCGTCAAGCCCACCGAGGTCGACGACGACACCGCCGTCCTCCTTTCGCACGAGATCGCGCGTGAGATCGAGGATCAGCTCGAGTACCCGGGTCAGATCACGGTCACGGTGATCCGCGAGTGGCGCGTCACCGAGCTCGCCCGCTAGACGCTATGCCACCGGCCTTGGATCGCGCGATGTTCCGGTCGGACTATCGAGGGCGGGGCTACGATGACCAGGCCATGAGGCGCTACCACGTGACCACCTTCGGGTGCCAGATGAACGCCCACGACTCGGAGCGGATCAAGGGAATGCTCGAGTCGCTCGGGCTGGGGGAGGCGGCGGCTCCAGCGGACGCCGACGTGATCGTCTTCAACACCTGCACCGTGCGTGAGAAGCCCGATCAGCGGTTCGCGGCCCACCTGGCCCAGGCGGCGGCGCTCAAGCGGCGGGATCCCGAGAAGGTGATCGCCGTCGGGGGCTGCTACGCCGAGGCCCAGCGCGAGCGGCTGTTCGCCCTCTACCCCCAGGTCGACGTCGCGTTCGGGCCCGGCTCGATTCCGCACCTCGGCGACTGGGTCGGCACCGGCGGGGAGGTCCCCCGGGGACGGTTCGCCGAGTGGCAGTCGTTCGCCGCAGACCTGCCTCGGCGGCGAGCTCGCGCCCATCAGGCCTGGGTCCAGGTCTCGATGGGCTGCAACTCGAAGTGCGCCTACTGCATCGTGCCGGCCGTCCGCGGGCGCGAGCAGAGCCGGCGGCCCGGCGACATCCTCGCCGAGGTGACGCAGCTCGCCGCGGAGGGCGTCCGCGAGGTCACGCTGCTCGGCCAGAACGTGAACTCGTGGGGTCGCGACCTCGCGCCCGCGGTGCGCACGGAGTTCGGCGAGCTCCTGCGCGCCTGCGACGAGGTACCCGGGATCGAGCGGATCCGGTTCACGAGCCCGCACCCGAAGGACTTTCGCGAGCCGGTGATCCGGGCGATGGCCGAGTGCGCGGCGGTGTGTGAGCACGTGCACCTGCCCCTGCAGTCGGGCTCGACTCGCATCCTCCGGTCAATGCGCCGGACGTACACGCGGGAGCGCTACCTCGCGCTCGTCGAGCGTCTGCGCGCTGCGATCCCCGACCTCGCGCTCGGCACCGACCTGATCGTCGGCTTTCCCGGCGAGACTGAGTCGGATTTCCGGCAGACGCTCGAGACGGTGGAGGAGGTCGGCTTCGACAGCGCGTTCACCTTCGTGTTCTCTGCGCGTCGCGGCACCGAGGCGGCGGGGATGGCGGCCCAGGTTTCCGAGGAGGTCAAGCGGGACCGGATCGAGCGGCTCGTCGAGCTGTGCCAGGGGGTCGCGAGCGAGCGGAACCAGCGGCGGGTCGGCCTCGTCCAGGAGGTGCTCGTGGAAGGCCCGAGCCGGAACGATCCGGACGTCCTGCGTGGTCGGACGCGCCGGAACACCACGGTCAACTTCGCCGGTTCGGCGTCCCCGGGCGAGCTCGTGCCCGTCACGATCGAAGCGGCCTCCTCGACGACCCTGCGAGGCAGGCAGGCGTCCGCAGCAGCGGCGTGACGATCCCGCGACATCCCCGGTACGGTCCCGTGACGATTTCCCAGGTAGCGTGAAAGTGGGGGCTCCCCCCGAGGACATGTCCGCTGCAGCCCCCCGCGACCGTCCGGAGGTGGACTGAACCGCCTGGTCCTCGCGATCTTCGGGCCGACCGCGAGTGGCAAGACGGCCGTCGCCGAGGCGCTCGCCGAGCGGATTCCGGCCGGGATCGTCTCCGCGGACTCGATGCAGGTCTACCGCGGGCTCCCGATCCTGACGGCCCAGCCCGCGGGGCCGACCCGGCTCGTCGCGATCTGGCCGCTCACCCACGAGGGATCCGTTGGCGAGTACCAGCGGCTCGCCCACCGGGCCGTGGACGAGGTGCTCGCGGCCGGCGAGACGCCCATCGTCGCGGGCGGGACCGGGCTCTACCTGCGCGCGGCGCTCGGGGAGCTCCAGCTTCCCCCTGCGCCGGCCCCGGGCGCGCGCGCCAGGTGGTCTGAGTTCTACGACTCGGCCGGGCCGGCGGAGGCGCACGCGCAGCTCGCCGGGCGAGATCGGCCCGCGGCGGCGGTTGTGCATCCCAACGACCGCCGGCGGGTCGTCCGGGCACTCGAGCTCGCTGCGGCCGGCCACTCGCTCGCGCCCGCGGAGGGCCGGCTCTGGAGCGCCGAGACACGCCAGCCGACGCTCCTCGTCGGCCTGCGGATGCCGGAGGAGCTGCTCGAGCGGCGCATCGTCAAGCGGGTCGGGGCGATGTTCGAGGCGGGCGTGGAGGAGGAGGTGCGGCGCGCCCTCGCCGCCGGTGTGTCCGCGACCGCACGCCGCGCGCTCGGCCTGGACGAGATCGCGAGCCTTCCGAGCTCGGAGGCCCGGGCGGCGCTCGTGCTTCGCACCCGACGCTACGCCGCCTACCAGCGCAAGTGGCTCCGCCGCATGCCGGGGCTTGTTAGCGTCGCCGCCGATCGCCCGCCCGGGGTGATCGCCGATGAGATCCTCGACCTGGCACGCACTCGGCAACACGTACCGCCTCGTCGAGCGGGCTGACCTCGGCGAGTCGCTCACCGCTCCCGCTGCGCGCGAGCTTGCGGTGGGGACGGACGGCGTCCTCGAGATCGTGAGTGCCGAGGGGGCGGCCGCCGAGCTCGTGATCTGGAACCCCGACGGGACGACGGCAGAGCTTTCCGGAAACGGGACGAGAATCGCCGCTCGCTGGCTCGCGGCCCGCAGCGGAGCCGAGCAGGTGACGATCCGCGTCGGCGAGCGCGAGGTGGTCGCCCGGATGCTCGGGGATGGTCTTGTCGAGCAGGATCTGGGTGAGGTCCGGGTCTTCGATGTCGAGCAGGTCGAGGGGCTCGAAGTCGTACCGGTCTCCGTCGGCAACCCACACGCGGTCGTCCTCGGCGACCCCGACGACCTGCCGCGGATCGGGCCGCTGCTCGAGACGCATCCGCGCTTCCCCGGCCGGACGAACGTCCAGGTCGCGAGGGTCGAGGGGCGGGGGCTCGTCCGTGCACGGGTCTGGGAGCGCGGGGTGGGGGAGACCCGATCCTCGGGGACCAGTGCCGTCGCCGTCGCCGCGGCGACGCACGGAGAAGGCGAGGTGACGGTGATCTTCCCCGGCGGGGAGCTGCGGGTCGTACTCGCCCGCGGGAGGGCGCTGCTGGTCGGCCCGGCCGAGCGCACCGACCCGCCCCGCCACGCCTGATCTATCCGGCGCCGATCCCGAACTCGCGGAGCGCGTCGTTCAGGCTCACCTTCAGGTCGGTCGCCTCGCTTCGCCGGCCGACGATCAGGGCGCACGCGAGATCGAAGGTGCCGGCCGGGAACTCTTTCGGACGCGTCCCGGGCACGACGATCGACCGCGGCGGCACGTGCCCGCGATGCTCGACCGGCTCGGGCCCCGTCACGTCGATGATCGGGACCGACGCAGTGAGGGACACGTTCGGGGCCAGGACCGCCTCGCGCCCCACCCTGACGCCCTCGACGAGGATGCAGCGCGAGCCGATGAAGGCGCCGTCCTCGACGATCACCGGCCGGGCCCCGACCGGCTCGAGCACGCCGCCGATCCCGACCCCGCCTGCGAGGTGGACGTCTGCGCCGATCTGCGCGCAGGAGCCGACGGTCGCCCAGGTGTCGACCATCGTCCTGGGGCCAACCCAGGCGCCGATGTTGACGTAGCTCGGCATCAGGATCACGTCCCGGGAGAGAAAGCAGCCGTAGCGCGCGACGGCCGGCGGCACGACGCGCACGCCGAGCTCCTCGTAGTTCGTCTTCAGCGGGATCTTGTCCCGGTACGCGAACGGGCCGACCTCGACCGCCTCGATGTGGCGCAGGCGGAAGTAGTCGAGCACCGCCTGCTTCACGGGCTCGTTCACGCGCCAGCCGTCGCCGTCTGGCTCGGCGACCCGCACCTCGCCGCGGTCGAGGCGAGCGATCATCTCCTCGACGGCTGGCGGGTCCGGCCGGGTCACCACGCCTCGACGATCAGCTCCGCGGCCCGCGCGCAGTCGGCCTCGGATGGCACGAGGGCGAGCCGCACGTACCCCTCGCCGTGCTCGCCCAGGTAGGAGCCGGGCGCGGCGACGACGCCGTGGTCGAGCAGCCGTTCCGCGAGGCCCTCCGACGACTCCCCCTCGGGCACTCGCACCCACAGGTACAAGGTCGCCTCGCTCCCGGCGACCTCGATCCCCGCGCGTGCGAATGCGGCCAGGAAGAGAGCGCGCTTGCGGCGGTAGGTCTCGCGGGTGCGCTCCACGTGCGCCTCGTCGCTCCAGGCGGCGATCGATGCCCGCTGCACGAACTCCTGCGGGGCGGTCCCCACGTTCGGCCTGTACGCACGCAGGGCGCCGATCACCTCCGGGGTTGCGGCGACGAAGCCCGAGCGGTAGCCGGTCATGGACGAGCGCTTGCTGAGCGTGTTGAAGACGACCACGTGACTCCGGTCGGCCACCTGGAGCGC
>JACDAS010000250.1 GCA_013695295.1 Actinomycetota bacterium
CATTCCTGGCCGAAGAGCTGCTTGCCGTTCGAGGTGTCCCCTCCGCTCGAGCGACCTCCGGTGCCGCAGCCGGCGACCGCCAGCACGGCGGCCGTGCCGAGCGCGACCCGACCGAGCCGCCGCACCAGCAAGTCCCTAGGCCTGCGGGGCCGGCGAGCCGTTGAGAGCCTCGACGGCCTCAGCCCGGGTCGGGTGGATCGTGAAGACGCGGTCGAGGCCTGTGATCTCGAAGATCTTCGTGATGTTGCGGTCGCTGCAGACGAGCGAGAGCTGCCCTCCGTTCGTGCGCAGCCGCTTCACCCCGCCGACGAGCACGCCGAGCGTCGTCGAGTCGATGAAGGTCGTCCCGGTGAGGTCGACCACGACGTGCGAGCCGCCCTTCCCGATCACGTCCAGCAGTTGCTGCTTGAACTCTGGGGCCGTGTAGAGGTCGACCTCACCCGTGAGCGAGATCACGTACGAGTCTTCTCCGAGTTGCTCGGTCTCGATGCTGAAGTTCATCCGTCCCCCGAAGTCTCTGCGCTGAGGCGAGGCCCGAGTCTAACTCGGCGCCGGCGGCTGAGGCTGTCGGATCGCGTCCTGGAGCTGCTTCACGCGCTGGCGCACGAATGGCGCCCGGGAGTCGTCCGGAACGAGCTTGAGGAAGGACGTGTAAGCGGCGATCGCCGTGATGTAGTCGCCAGCCTTCTCGGCCGTGTCGGCGAGGGCCAGCTTGAGGTCGGCGTCGTCCGGCCGAAGCGCCGTCACCTTCTTGTAGGTGGTGACCGCCTGCGAGGCCGCGCCCTGGTAGGACCCCAGAGCCTCGTTCCTGCGCCGCGAGACGTCGGCGGCGAGGATGGCGTAGAGCTGGTCCTTGTTCAGCTCCTTCGCCAGGAAGCTGTCTGGAGCGAGAGCGAACGAACCGTTCGAAAGGGTCGCGGCCTCGAACTCGAGCGCCTGCAGCTCGGTGCCGAAGCGGCCGGCGCGGCGCAGGTACAGGCTGGAAAGCTCGATCAGGGCGTCGGCGTCCTTCGGCCTGAGCTCGATGTAGCGCTCGAGCGGCGAGATTGCCTCCTCCGTCTGGCCCTTGGCCGACAGGGCGCGGGAGAGCGCGAGGTGGGCCGGCGCGTCCTTCGGGTTCGCCGCGATCCGCTTCTCGAGCTTCGAGACGGAGGGGCCGCCGTCGCTGCCGAGGTTGAACTGGAGCAGGTCCTCGAGGCCGCCCTGGCCGGTGCCGACGCCGTACAGCACGAAGCCGCCTGCGAAGGCGACGATCAGGAGGACGAACACCCACTTCGCCTGCCTGCGCAGGCGCGGGAAGAACATCGTGTCCTCTATGCGCGGTGGAGCGCCGCCGGGGCGGCGGCTTCGAGCATCAGGCTTCGGGCGCTTGCCGCGCGCCGCCGCAGATCGGGCCATTCGTCACCCCCTTTCTCGTAGCGTACCTCGCCTTCGACGAAGGTCGCGAGCACACGGTTGGGTGACCCGCCGAGCACCACCGCTGCCGCCGGATCCTCCCACGGCAGGAACGCGGACCCCTCGAGCGACACGATCGCGACGTCCGCCCGCTTGCCCGGCGTCAGCGAGCCGACGAGGTGATCGAGACCGAGCGCCCGGGCCGACCCGAGTGTCCCGAGCTCGAGTGCGTCGGACGCGCTCAGCACGTCGGGCCGTCGCTCGCGGGCCCTCGCGGTCAGCACGACGCTCCGGAGCTCCTCGAAGAAGTCGAAGGACGGGGCCGAGGCAGGGCTGTCCGTGCCGACTCCGACCCGCACCCCCGCCGCGCGCAGGCTGGTGAGGGGCGCGAAGCCGCAGCCGAGCGCCGCGTTCGAGCGGGGGCAATGGGCGACCCCCACCCCGTGGCGTGCGAGCAGGTCGATCTCCTCCGGGTCCACGTGGGTGCAGTGCGCCGCCAGCAGCCCCGGCCCGAGGAGCCCCTCTGCCGCTAGGAGCCGAGTCCCGGTGGTGCCCGGCGGCGTCACCAGCAGATCTTCGTAGCCGGCCCAGGCTCCGCCTCCCGCGGTCAGGTACGCGAGCTCCGACGGGCTCTCCGAGACGTGTGTCGCGAGCGGAAGGTCGAGCTCGGCGCAGGCTCGGTAGCCGGCGGCCGAGACCGTGTACGGCGCATGGGGGGAGACGCCGAGCCGCACCCGGTCCGAGAGCGTTCCGGCGATCCGCTCGCGCGAGCGCTCGAACTGCTCCAGCACCGCGGTGGGCTCGGACCCGAAGACCTCGAGGTACACGGTCGCGCGCAGGCCTCTCGTCGCGCACGCGAGCGCGGCGGCTCCGCTGAAGCTGCAGTCCCCGACGCAGGTGACCCCGGACGCGAGGCACTCTGCGGCGCCGAGCTCGGCGATCGAGACGAACTCCTCCCAGGCGATCCTGCGCTTGCGCTCGACGTGGAGGCTGATCCAGTCGCCGAAGTCGGCGAGCCCGTCTCCGAAGCCGCCGTAGACCGCGTACTCGAGGTGGGTGTGGGCGTTGACGAAGCCAGGGCAGATCACGGCACCCGGGTACCGCGTCCCGTTCCCCACCGCCGCCGCAGGCCCGACCGCCGCGATGCGGCCCCCCTCGATGGCGACGGCGCCGTCCCGCATCGGCGGGCCGTCGACCGGCAGCACCCAGTCAGCGGACAGCACCCGCACGGTGCGATCGTATCGCCACCGCGAACGTACACTCGGTCGTGTGGCCGCACTCGCCGTGCGAGGGCTCGAGAAGCGGTACGGACGGGTGACCGCGCTCGGGGGGGTTGACCTCGAAGTCGGCGAGGGCGAGCTCGTCGGGCTCCTCGGCCCGAACGGCGCCGGCAAGTCGACGCTCGTGAAGATCGTCTGCGGCCTGACCAGGGCGACCGCCGGATCGGCGACTGTCTGCGGCGCGCCGGCGGGGAGTCTCGCCGCCCGCGGCGCGATCGGCTACCTCGCCGAGCTCTTCCGCTTTCCGGGCTGGTACCGGGCGGACGAGGTGCTGGAGCTGCACCAGCGCCTGGCCGCCTCGCGAGGCGGCGCCGCCGAGCGAAGCGAGCTGCTCGACCTCGTCGGCCTCGAGGACGTCGGGCGAAAGAGGGTCGACGACTTCTCGAAAGGGATGCAGCAGCGGCTCGGCATCGCGCAGGCACTCGTGGGCTCGCCGCGCCTGCTGCTCCTGGACGAGCCGACGAGCGCTCTTGACCCGGCGGGACGGCGCACGGTGCGCGGCGTTCTGGAGGAGTTGCGCCGCCGCGGCATTGCCGTCCTGCTCAACTCGCACCTGCTGAGCGAGGTCGAGCTCGTCTGCGACCGCGTCGTCATCCTCTCCGGCGGGCAGGTCGCTGCCGCGGGGACGCCGGATGAGCTCGCCCAGGCCCGGGGCGTCGAGATCGAGACCGGCTCCGGACTGCGCACCTTCGCCAGCGCAGCCCGCGAGGACGCGCCGCGGCTGGTGGCCGAGCTCGTGGCGGCCGGCGAGTCGATCTACGGCGTCAGGGTGCTGACGACGACGCTGGAGGAGGCCTACCTCGAGGCCGTCGGCGGCGAGGGGTCGTGACCGCCGTCCTCACGATTGCGGGCTACGCGCTGCGCGAGGCGCTGCGGCGGCGGGTGTTTGCCGTCCTGCTCGTGCTCACCGTCCTCTTTCTCGCTCTCTTCTGGCTCGGGGCTCGGCAGGCCTTCGCACATCCGCCCGACCTGCCGCCGGTCGGCCTCGACGCGACCGAGTTCGCCGGCGCGATCGTGCTCGGTCTGGGCATGTTCGCGATCCTCTTCCTCGGCTCGGTGCTGGCCGTCTTCCTGACGCTCGGGGCCGTGCGCGGAGACGCCGAGCGCGGGTTGCTCCAGCCTCTCGTCACCCGGCCCGTGAGCCGCACGAAGCTCCTGCTCGCTCGCCTGCTCGGCGCGGCGTTCGTCTGCGTTCCGTACGTCGCGGTCGTCAACGCGCTGGCGATCGTGATCGTCGGCCGTTCAGGAGGCTGGTGGCCAGACAGGCTGGTGACGCCGGTGCTCGAGCTGTCGGCGGCGGTGCTGATCCTCGCGGCTCTCTCCCTGCTCGGCTCCGTCTTCCTATCGGCCACCGCCAACGGCATCGCCGTCTTCATGCTCTTCGGCGCGGGGCTCGTCGCGGGCCTGCTGGGCCAGATCGCGGAGGTCGTCAACTCGCACACGCTCAGCCAGATCTCAAAGATCACCGCGTGGGCGCTGCCGTTCGAGGCGCTCTACCAGGACGCGCTGAACCGGATCACGGCCGACGCGAGCGGTCTGACGGAGTTTGCACTGGATCTCGGCCCCTTCGGCGGCGGCCGGCCCGGCGGCTCACTCCTGCCCCTGTACGCGCTCGCTTACCTCGTCGTCGTCCTGGGGGTGGCGGCCTGGGGCTTCAACCGCCGCGATCTCTAGGCTTCGTCGCCGCCCGGGTGCCAGCGCCGGTCGAAGAACACCGAGAGCCAGATCGATCCCTCGAAGAGTAAGGCGAGCGGGATCGCCTCGAACGCGAGCGAGACGGGATCGACGGTCGGCAGGATCACCGCCAGGATCAGCACGAGCACGTAGCCGATCCGCCGGTTTCGGCGCAACTTTCCGGGGGTCAGGATGCCGATGCGGACGAGCGCGAGGACGAAGATCGGCAACTCGAAGCAGATCGCGATGCCGACCAGCACGAGCATCGCGAACGAGTAGTAGTAGCTCGCTCGGATCTGCTGGTTGTAGAGCTCGGCGTCGTAGTTCGTCAGGAAGTGCAGCGCGCGGGGGAGCGCGATCCAGTAGGCGAAGGAGATGCCGCCGGCGAAGAGCACCGTCCCGAGCGCGACGAAGCCGGCGATCAGGCGCTGCGAGCTCTCCTCCAACGCGGGCGCGAGGAAGCTCCACAGCTGCCAGAGCAGCACGGGCAGCGCCAAGGCGATCGCCGCGTACAGGCTGACCTTGATCGAGGTCAGGAAGGGCTCGGTCACCCCGAGCGTGACGATGTCGTTTCGCTTGTCGGCAGGCAGCGGGTGGAGCAGCCAGCGGATCAGCCGCTCGTGGAAGGCGAAGGCGACGCCGAAGCCGACGGCCAGCGTCAGCAGCGAGATGACGATGCGAGACCTGAGCTCGCCCAGGTGCTCGACGAGCGTCGCCTCCTCGCCGTGGCGCAGGCGGCGCGGGAGCGCGCGGACTGCCAAGGACGCTCCCTACCCTAAGAGACGGTGTCGCGCTCGCGCGTCGTCGTGACGGTGCTCGACTCCTCGACCGCCGCGGT
>JACDAS010000256.1 GCA_013695295.1 Actinomycetota bacterium
CAATCGGACGGAGCTCGGCCTGCTCGAGCCCCGCCAGGTCGAGCAGCGTGTCGGCCGCTCCCTGGATGTTCTGCACCTTGTTCGCCAGGTACATGCCCGCGATCTCGCGCGCGCCGTCGCGACCGGCGGCGCGGTCCGACTCGTGGATCGACGCCACGACCGTGCAGCCGATGTCGATGTCGGAGCCGGTGTTTCCGATCGTGTAGCGAACGAAGGCCGGAGTCGTGATCGACGGAGTCAGGCAGCCGTCCCCGATCTCGCCCGCGAGCTGCTGCATCTTCGGCGCCGTCGCGGCGACGTACACGGGCGGCACCTCGCGGGGGGTCTCGGCCTCGGCCAGCAGGCCCGGCACGGAGGCACTCCAGGCCTCGCCCTCGTACTCGAAAGGCTCGCCCCCGAGTACCCCGCGGACGATCGCGACGGCGTCGCGCATCGGCCCGAGCGTCTTCGTCGTCTGCAGCCGGGCGTGGTTGAGGAAGATCTTCGACGTCCCGAACCCGAGCAGGAAGCGCCCCTCCCCCGCGGCCTCCTGGACGACCCGCGCGTCCATCGCCACCTGGATCGGGTGCCGCGTGAAGGGCGAGATGATCCCCCACCCGATCGCGAGCCGCTCGGTCTCGCGCGCCACGAGCGCGGAGACCACGGTCGAGGAACGAGACTCCATCCCGTGCTTACGCCACCAGTGGTAGGCCTCGGCGAGCCAGACGGTGTCGAGCCCGGCTCGGTCCATGACGCGGGCGCTCTCGAGCATCTCCTCGAGCGGCTCCATCGTCAGCTGCATCACACCGATGCGAAACGGTGGCGGCACGGCGCGATTCTCTCAGTCGCAATCGGTCGCGTAGGCGAGGGCGGCGCAGACCTCGTTCATGCGCGCGCCGCTGAGCTGGCAGATCCGCTCAACGAAGAACGCCTTCGGTATCCGGGTGAGGTTGTCGAGCGAAAGCACGCACTCCGTTGGCATCCCGTCTTCAGGGGTGACGGTGACCTCGCTGGGAATGTGCCTGGCAGTTCGCGTCGTAGGCACGGCGGTGACCGCGTTGAGCACCGGAATCGCTGCCTGCCGCGTGAAGATGAGGTGAGGGCGGCGCCCGACGTTCGGGCGCTCGACCCACCACACCTCGCCACGTCTCACCAGGGCTCTTCTCGAATCGATTCGATCGCGGCGGCCTCGGCCCAGGCGTCGAACTCGCCGTCGGGCGGTAGTCGCGTGTAGCCCTCCACGATCGCTCGGTCGATCGCGCGCTTCCGCTCGTCGCGCACTTCCCGCTCGAGCGCCCGGCGGATCAACTCCGACCGCGACTGTCCGAGTCGTCCTGCCCGCTCGTCGAGCTGCGCCACGAGCTCATCCGTGAGCTGGACGAGCACCTGTCTTCGCGCCATGGTCATATGCTAGCATATGGTCATGGTGCCGGGAGAGGCTCGGCGCTACCTCCAGACCCCTGGTGCTCTGTCCCGGAAGTTCGGTGATGATCCTGGCGCGCGAAAAGCAAGTCGATCAAGGACGCAGGGAGTGCTCATATGCTCGTCATATGAGCGCGACTGAGGACGCCGAGCGGCGCCGCTTTGCAGCCGCCAGGGCGCGCCGCACTTTCGGGACAGAGCACTAGGGCCCTCTGCCGCCGTCCTCCGTGGACGTCGTCGGCCCCTCGGGCTCCTCGGAGTAGGCCTCAGGGTGCCACGGGTTGATCCCCTCCTCGGCGCCGCTCGACCCTTCCACCGCAGCCGGATCACTCTCCGGGCCGACATCCGCCGGCTCGCCGGCGTCCTTCAGCTCCGGGTCCGTCTCGGCGCTGAGCGCCGTCGTCACGTCGGGTGCGCCCGCGGTGCCACCGCCCGAGCCTACGGTCTGCGGCGGAGTCTCGGCGTCCGGGCTCCGACCGGCGACCACCGCCTCCTGGACCTGCCCCTCGAGCGCCTTGAGGACGTTCTTCACCTGCTGATTGACGATTGGCTGCAGCACCCGCTGGCCCATGCTCCCGACCGGGCCGGCGATCCGCACGTCGGCCTCCCAGTGCATCGCCGTGCCGCCCCCGGCGCCCTCCGACAGCGTGAATGCGGTCGTCATCTGCATCAGGGCCCCCACCCCGGTCCCCTTGGCGGAGAGCTGCGCGTACTCCGGAGCCCGCTCGGCGGTCTTCTCGAAGTTGATGCTCATCTGCAGGGCGCCCAGGCCGAGCGGGATCTTCACCTTCGCCTGCCAGCGCGTCTCGTCGGTGATCTCGAACCCCTCGACGCCGGGCATCGTCTGCGCCATCCGTGCGGGGTCGTTCAGCACCTCCCAGACGGTCTCCCGGGGCGCATCGAACTCGCGCGTGCCCTCGACCTTCATCGCTGCTCCACCCGCACGAGCCTGCGCGTCGCCTCCGGATCCCGGAGGAGCTGCCAGACCCGGTGGTAGGGGTTGTGGCTCGTGTCCACGATCGGCCGCCCGGCGGCGCGGAGCGCATCCTGGAGCGCCGCGCAGACCGCATGGATACCAGCTCCACCTCCCTCGCCCATCCCCTTCGCAC
>JACDAS010000264.1 GCA_013695295.1 Actinomycetota bacterium
GGGCAGACGGCCCTCTTCAACTCGTGGGAGGACGCGGTCGAGTGCGCCCGCTGCGGCGGCCGGATGATCCGCACGGGGAGCTGCTACACGTGCCGCGACTGCGGGACGAATACCGGGTGCAGCTGACAAACAGAGCCTTCGGCTCTAGTAAGGGCATGGAACGAAGGAGGCCCGATGCCTGACCTCCGCCTGTACGACTACACGGCATCGGCCAACTGCTACAAGGTGCGCCTCCTCCTGGCGCAGCTCGGTCGTTCCTACGAACGCATACCGGTCGACATCTTCGACGGCGACACGCTGACCGACGAGTACCGGCGCATCAACCCCTTTCGCTCGACTCCCGTGCTCGGGATCGCCGACGATCGCTACCTGCTCGAGTCGAACGCCATCCTCGTCTATCTCGCCGACAGCACGCCGTTCCTGCCGAGCGCAGCGGTCGAGCGGTCAGAGGTCGTCCGATGGCTGATCTACGAGCAGACCGACGTGATGCCCGCCACCGGTGGGCTGCGCTTCCGCCTCCAGACAGGTCGACTCAGCCCCGACCACCCCGACGCTGCTCGGCGAAAAAACGCCGGTCACGAGGTGCTCGGGTTCCTTGACGATCATCTCGCCGACCGCGACGTCCTCGTCGGCACCGGTTACTCGATCGCCGACATCGCCGTCTACGGCTACGTCCACGTTGCGGACGAAGCCGGTTACGAGCTAGACCGCTGGCCCGCCATCCAGAGCTGGCTTCGCCACGTCGCCGAGCAACCTGGCTACATCCACGACCTCCAGCCCTACCCCCCCAATGCCCGCGCAGGCGCCGGCCGGTCGATCTACGACTGACCCCGAGCGAAAAGCGGGTCCCGAAGCATCTAGGCGAGCGTACGTCGCCGCACCGTCACCGGCACCCGCTGCGTCGCGTTGTTCGCGTAGCCGCCGACGTTCCACTGCGGCTCGTCCGGCTGGACGTTGCCGGCGCCGTCCGCGGCTCGGCAGCGGAGCTCGCACTCGCCCGGCTCCGCCTCCCACTCGAACCACCACGGCCGCCACGCCCAGCGCGAGGGAGCCTCGCCCAGCCGCGCATCGCCCCACGTGCGGCCGCCGTCGACGCTGACCTCGACCCGCTCGACCGGCGCGATACCCGACCACGCGCGCCCTTCCAGCACCACCGAACCCGTCTCCAGCGTGCGGTGGCGCGTCATGAACTCCGGGATCCCCGGTGGCACCATCAAGGCGCGCGGCAGCATCCTCGTCAGCGGCCGGCCCGGGTCCGTCTCGTCCGTCCTCCACCGGTAGCCCGCGGCCTGCTGAAAGCCCGAGAACGGCTCGCCGACCACTTCGATCGAGGCGAGCCACTTCACATTCGCCATCCCGTACCAGCCGGGCACGACGAGGCGCAGCGGGTAGCCGTGCTGCGGCGGCAGCGGCTGACCGTTCACCTCGTACGCGAGCACGGCCTCCCCCGCCGCCGCCTCGGCGACCGGCAGGCTTCGCGCGAAGCGCTGCTCGATCTCGCCCTCGATGCCGCGGTCGAGTCCGGTGAAGACGACCTCGACCGCCTCGTCGCGCACGCCCGCCTCTGCGAGCAGCGCCGGCAGCGAGACGCCCCGCCAGGCCGCCGTCCCCACCGCCTCGTGGAGCCACGGCTGCGAGACCGGCCTCGGCTCGAGCCGCGCGCGCCCGTTGCCGGCGCACTCCATCGTCGCCACCAGCTCGACCGCCGGCCACGTTCGCAGCTCGTCGATTCCCAGCGACAGCTCCCGCTCCACCAGCCCACCCACCTGCAGGCGCCAGGCCGCGGGGTCGACGACGGGGATGTCGTAGTGGATCAGGAGGTAGTGCAGCCCGACCGGCGTCAGGTCGTAGCGCAGCGCCTCGAGCGGCATCCCGTGGTTGCGCGCCGCGAGCTGCAGCTCCTCGAGGGAGATCGTCACGCCAGCGCCTCGGGCCCGATGTCCGCCACCGACGCGCAGCCTGCCAGCCCCATCGTCAGGTCGAAGTCGGCCTTGAAGTTCCGCAGCACCTCCCGGACGCCCGCCTCGCCGGCGATCGCCAGGCCGTACGCGTAGGGACGGCCGAGCAGAACTGCCCTAGCCCCGAGGGCGAGCGCCTTGAAGGCGTCGGCGCCTCCGCGGACGCCGCTGTCGAGCAGGACGGGAACGCGCCCCGCGACGGCCGCCACGATCGACGGCAGCGCGTCGAGCGTCGCGACGGCGCCGTCGACCTGCCGTCCACCGTGATTCGAGACGACGATCCCGTCGACCCCGCGGGCCAGCGCCTCCCGCGCGTCGTCGGGGTGCAGGACGCCCTTCAGCAGGACGGGAAGCGTCGTGAGGTCGCGGAGAAACGAGAGGTCGTCCCAGGTCAGCGACGGCCGGGAGTAGATCTCGACGAAGCGACGGACGGCCGCACGCGGAAGCGGCGAGCGCAGGTTGTCGCGGAAGCGGCCGGGGTAGGCGCGGGTGAGGCGGACGAGCGCCCGCAACGTCGCCGGGTTCACGGCGGGGCGCTCCGTTTCCGGGGGCATACCGTCCAGCAGCGAGCGGAACACCGGGTCGCTCGTATACTGCGCGATCCCCTTGCCGAGCAGGAAGGGCAGGTAGCCGAGCTCGAGGTCGCGGCTTCGCCAGCCCAGCATCGTCGTGTCGAGCGTGAGCACGATCGCGCTGCAGCCGCAGGCCTCGGCGCGGCGGACGAGGCTCTCGACCAGGGCGTTCGAGGTACTCCAGTAGAGCTGGAACCAGCGGACGCCGTCGCCCAGCTCGGCGGCGCAGCGCTCCATCGGGTACGAGGCCTGGTTCGAGAAGACCATCGGCACGCCCTCGGCGGCCGCCGCGCGCGCGACGGCGAGATCGGCGGCGCGATGGGCGAGCTCCAGCACGCCGATCGGCGCGAGCAGGAACGGGCTCGCCAGCCGGCGTCCGAAGAGCTCGACGCTCGTGTCCCTGGCGGAGACGTCGCGGAGCACGCGCGGAACGATCCGGCGCCGCTCGAACGCCTGCCGGTTGGCGTCGATCGTGCTCTCGCGGCCGGCGCCGCCGGCCAGGTACGCGAAGCCCTCGCGGGACAGCGCTCTGCGAGCGGCTCGCTCCAGCCGGGCCGGGTCGAGCGGCGTCCGCGGTCTGGTTCCCCGCACTCCGCCCAGGTAGATCTCGAACTGCCGCCGGCGGCCGCTGTCTGACGTGGGTGGGGGTCCGGTCACGGGTGCGGCGAGGCTACTTCCGCGGCCGCCCGGCCGCAATCAGGTGGCTCTCCCGCAAGGCGTCTGGGCCTTCTGGCTAGGATCGCTCGCCGTGCCGCGCGCCCGCCCCACCGTGTGCGCAGGCGCGGCCGGCGCGGCCTGGTTGGCGCTGCTCGTCTCGGGGGCTGACGCCCAGCGAGGCTCGGGCGTCGAGGTCTTCTTCACGCGCGGCGAGCAGCTCGCGCCCGTCACGCGCACGCTCGGCCCCGGCCAGCGCGGGGAGGTCGTCGCCCTCCGCGCACTGCTCGCAGGCCCGTCCGCGGCGGAACGCAAGGCGGGCCTGCGGACGGCCGTGCCGCCCGGCTCCCGGCTCCGGTCGGTCCGGCTCAGCGGAAGCTCGGTCAGAGCGGACGTCCACTTCGCCGACGTCGCGCGCCCGTCGGAGTTCGCCCTCACGCTCCGCCCCGCCCGGAATGCGCAGCTCGTGGCGACCCTGAAGGCGCTCGAGGGCGTCCGCAAGGTCGAGCTGCTCGTCGATGGCTCCCCGCTCGCCGTCGCGAACAGCCGCCCAGACCGGCTTCCTCCCGAGCCTCCCGATCTCGAGCCCTCCGCGCCTGCACCCGAGTTCCCGGGCGCGATCCAGGATCGTCTGGCGGAGCTCCGCTACCTCCCCCGGGAGGCGGTTACGGGGACCTGGGACTACCGCACGGAGCAGGCGGTGATCGCGCTGCAGAGTTGGGTTGGGCTCGCAAGGGACGGGGAGGTCGGCCCCCAGACCCTCGCGGCGATCGGGGAGGCCGAGACGCCCGAGCCTCGCCGTTTCAGCGGCAAGCGGATCGAGGTCTACCGCAGCCGTGGCGTGGCGCTGCTCGTCGTCGGTGGCGCCGTCAGGCGCGCGATTCACGTCTCCACGGGCGCGCCGGGATTCGAGACCCCGCTCGGATCGTTCCAGGTCTTCCGTAAGGAGCGCTTCTCGTGGTCTCGGCCGTACAAGGTGTGGCTCCCGCACGCGAGCTACTTCACGGGCGGCGTGGCGTTTCATGCTTTCGCGGAGATTCCGCCGCAGCCGGCCTCGCACGGCTGCGTGCGGGTGCCGTTTCCGGAGGCGCCCGTCATCTATGCGTTCGCCACCCTCGGAACGCGCGTGCTCGTCTTTCCCTAGATTCGCAAGGGCAGGGCCTCCGGAAGCCAGAGCCGCAGCTCGCGCAGAAAGGTCGGGTCGATCGCGTGCGGCAGGGGAGACTCGCGGTAGAGCACCGGCACGCCCGCCTCCTCGAGCAGCGCGCGCGCCAGCCGAGCCCAGGTCACCGAGATGACCGGATCGAGCGTCCCATGCCCGATCGCAACCTGGGGTGCAGCCGTCTCCAGGTCGAGTCGGAAGCCGTCGAGAACAGGGACGAGGTCGTGCTCGTCCGCCCCGCGGCCGTGGAAGAGGACGAGGGCCCCGTCCGGTGCCCCCGCCGCCGGGCGCACACGGTGGGCGAGTGCGTCGAGGCTCAAGCCGCCGAGCCGGAGCGGAGATCCGGCAGCGGCGTCAGCTCCGGTTCGAGGCGCTCACGCAGATGCTCGAAGTCGGGCGGCAGCGAGAGGCGCTCACCGAGGCTCTCGAGCGGCTCGTCACTTGTGAAGCCGGGGCCCATGGTGGCGATCTCGAAGAGGACTCCGCTCGGCTCGCGGAAGTAGATCGAGCGGAAGTAGAAACGGTCGATGACGGGCGTGGGGCGCGCTCCGGCCTGCGCGGCGCGATCTCGCCACGTCTCGTGGTCGCCGAGAGTCGACGACCAGGCCACGTGGTGGACGGTGCCCGCCCCGCCCCGCCCCGGCTCGGGCGGCGCGGGGTCGTACGCGTACCAGGAGCCTCGCTGATCGCCCCGCACCTCCCAGCGCGCTCCGCCGGACGGCTGGAAGCGAAGGGCCTCCTCCAGGAACGTCCGGCTACTCTCCGGATCCGCGGCGTAGGCGCGCGCGCCGTCGAAGCCCTGCAAGGCGAGCTCGGAAGGGATCTCCGGATGGCCTGCGACCAGCGGCGGATCGTCTGTCTCCACGACCGAGAGCTCGAGGCCAAGCCCCTCCCGGTCCGCGAACCGCAGCCCGGAGCGCTCGCGCTCGCTCTCGACACCTTCGCCCTCGAGCCGTCGCTCCCAGAAGCCGAGCGCCTCCTCGGAGGCGACCCGCCAGACGACGCGGTGGACCATCCCGGCGCCCGCGTGACCACGGCGGGCGTCGGGGTACTCGAAGAAGGTGATGTCGGCTCCCGGGCTACCGAGCTCGTCGGCGTAGAAGAGGTGGTAGACGGTCGGGTCGTCCTGGTTGACCGTCTTCTTCACGAGCCGCAGGCCGAGCACGCGGGCGTAGAAGTCGAGGTTCCCGGGCGCATCACCCGTGATCGCAGTGACGTGGTGGATGCCTTCGAGCGTCATCGAAGACCTCAACTCCAGGACGGCCGGCTGCATGTCACCGTCAGGCGCCCGCCACCGCGTCGAACCGGCTCCCGACCGCCTCCCAGTTGACGACGTTCCACCAGGCCGCGAGGTAGTCGGGCCGCCGATTCTGGTAGCGCAGGTAGTAGGCGTGCTCCCACACGTCGATCCCGAGCAACGGGGTCTGCCCGTCGGAGATCGGGGAGTCCTGGTTCGGCGTCGACGTAACCGTGAGCCCAGAGCCATCGTGCACGAGCCAGGACCACCCGCTGCCGAAGCGCTTGACGCCGCCGTCGTTCACCTGCTGCTTGAGCGCATCTAGGCCACCGAAAGTCGAGCCGATCGCCTCCGCGAGCGCGCCGCCGGGCTCGCCACCCCCGCCGGGGCCCATGATCTCCCAGAAGAGCGTGTGGTTCGCGTGCCCACCGGAGTTGTTCCGGACGGCGGCCCGCTTGTCCTCCGGCAGCGAGTCGAGGCTGCTGAGGACCTCCTCGACCGGCCGGTCGGCCCACTCGGTTCCCTCGAGCGCCTTGTTGGCGTTGTCGATGTAGGCCTGGTGGTGCTTGTCGTGGTGCACGCGCATGGTCTGCTCGTCGATGTGCGGCTCGAGCGCCGCGTAGTCGTACGGGAGCGGTGGCAGCTCGTAGGGCATCGTTCCTCCTCCTTGGCAGGCGTCCCGGCGATTCTCGCAGTTGGTAGGTTCGCCGCGTGTCCATCCCGTCGCGCGTGCAGCTTTTCGCGACCTGCCTCGGCGACCTGATCTGCCCGGACGCCGTCGCCGACGCGGAGACGCTCCTCCGAGACTCGGGGTTCGACGTCGAGTTCCCGGGAGGCCAGGTCTGCTGCGGTCAACCGGCCTTCAATGCCGGGCACCACGGCGCCGCCCGGCGAGTCGCGCGGACGTTCGCCGCCTCGTTCTCGCGAGCCGCACCGGTGGTCGTCCCGTCGGGCTCCTGCGCGACGATGCTCACGCGCTACCTCCCCGAGCTCCTCGGCTGCGAGCCGTTCGACGTCTGGGAGCTGTCGGCATTCCTCGACCGGCACGACGCACGCGTGGCCGCGTCGAACGCCGGTCGGACGCTCGCCTACCACGACTCGTGTCACCTCCTGCGGGAGCTAGGAGTCTCGGAGCAGCCACGGCGGCTCCTCGAGCGCTCCGGCGCAACGCTCCGGCCGCTCGAGCGCCCGGATCTCTGCTGCGGCTTCGGGGGAACCTTCTCCGTGCGCCAGCCTGAGGTGTCGGTCGCCATGGCCGACGACAAGCTGGCGAGCGCCGGCGACGCCGAGGCGCTGGTGACGGCCGATCCCGGCTGCCTGCTGCAGCTTCGAGGCCGTCGGGAGCGACGCGGAGAGGGGCCCCGGGTCGTCCACCTGGCGACGGCGCTCGCCCGCGGCGTCGCGTGACGGATCTGGCCCAGCCGGAGCGCCGCTTCCGGGAGGTGGCGCGTGGCGCCCTGGAGCGCCAGGGAACGCAGGCCGCGCTTGCCGCCGCGACCGGCCGCCTCCGCGAGGCCCGGCTGTCTGCCTGGGCCGATCTGCCGGACGCGGAGGCGCTCCGCGAACAGGCCCATGAGGTGCGGATGCGGGCGATCGACGACCTCGACCGGTACCTGGACGAGTTCGAGCATGCCGCCGTGGCCGCCGGCGCGACAGTCCACAGGGCGGCGACGGCGGCAGAGGCCAGAGAGCTTGTCGTTGGCATCTGCCGCGACGCCGGCGCGCAGCTGGTGGCCAAGTCGAAGTCGATGGCCACGGAGGAGATCGCCCTGAACGACGGCCTCGAGCAGGCGGGCATCCGTGCGGTCGAGACGGATCTCGGCGAGTACATCCTCCAGCTCGCCGGCGAGCACCCCGTCCACATCATCGCGCCTGCGATCGAGAAGACGGCCTCGCAGGTGGCGGAGCTCCTGCGCGGGGTCGACGGGATCGACGTCCGGCCCGAGCTCGAGGACCTCACGGCGACCGCACGGCGCCAGCTGAGACAGGTCTTCCTGGACGCTGACGTCGGCGTCACCGGCGTCAACTTCGGCATCGCCGAGACCGGCTCCATCTGCCTCGTCACGAACGAGGGCAACGGCCGCCTCGTCAGCTCCCTGCCGCGGGTGCACGTGGCGCTGATGGGAATCGAGCGCGTCGTCCCGCGGCTCGAGGATCTGCCCGTGCTCCTGAAGCTCCTCGCGCGGAGCGGCACCGGGCAGCGGCTGACGACGTACACGACGCTGATCACCGGGCCCCGGCGGCCGGGCGAGACGGATGGGCCCGAGCAGCTGCACATCGTCCTGCTCGACAACGGCCGCTCGGGCCTCCGCCGGGGCCGCTACCGGGAGATGCTCGCGTGCATCCGCTGCGGTGCCTGCCTGAACGTCTGCCCGGTGTACCGGCGTGCGGGTGGCGGCGCCTACGGCCCTGTCTACTCGGGGCCCATGGGCGCGGTGCTGGCTCCGCTCCTCGTCGGCCTCGAGCGGGCCCCCGCGCTGCCGCACGCCTCGTCGCTCTGCGGCGCCTGCACCGATTCGTGCCCCGTGAAGATCCCGCTGCACGAGCTGCTGCTCGACCTGCGCAGAGACCTCGTCTCGGAGGGAGTGGCATCGCGCGCCGAGCGGCTCGGGTTCTGGCTCTGGTCGTGGGCGTGGAGCTCGCCCCGCGGGTACCGGGCCTCGACAGGGCTCGCCCGGCTCGGGCAGCGTTTCGGGCGGCTCGCCGGTCCGGGGCGGGCCTGGAGCGCGGGGCGCGAGCTGCCCCGGCTTGCCCCGCGGCGGTTCCGCGACCGGCGATGACCGACGCCCTCGTGGCAGAGTTCGCGCGGAACGCCGAAGTGTCGGGCTTCCGGGTTCACCGTGGCGAGGGACCCTCGCTCGAGGACGCAGGCGTGTCGCAGGCCCTCTACGGGCTCGCGGACACCGGGAGCGTCGTGCTCGCGGCGTCGCCGGCTGAGCCTCGCTCCCGCTCGCTGCTCCCCTTCGTCCACATCTCGATCCTGCGCGAGGATCGGATCCTGCCGGGGCTCGACCAGCTCTTCGCCGCGATCGGGGCGGAGCTCCCGAGTGCGCTCGCGATCGTCACCGGCCCGAGCCGGAGCGCCGACATCGAGCAGCGCCTCGCTGTGGGCGTGCACGGCCCCGGCGAGGTCCACGTCGTGCTCGTGCCACTCGAGGCGCGCTAGGGCTGCGTCGCGGCGGCGGCCACGTCCAGGACGTATTCGACGAAGGCGAGCGTCTGCGCGGCCACCTCGGGATCGGCGGCCCGGAATACCCGTCCCCAGGGATCCGGCCGATCGTCGAGAGCTCGCTGGACGAGACTCGACCAGCGCGCGTCCAACGCACCGAGCGCCCACTCTCCTCCTGCTCGCTTCGAGACCACCCGCCCGGTCTCGAGCATGAGCAGCATCCGGCACAGCGACAGGACGAGGTAGGGCTGCTTCCACTGGCTCATGCCGCCCGCCTTCGTCGGGTCTGGCGCCCACTCCGCGTACTCGTGGATGGCCGTCAGGGCCTCGCTGCGGAGCTCGGCCGCGGATACCGGTGCGACGAGGGCTTTCGGATCGGGCCCCGCAAGGACGACGCCGCGCTCGCGTAGCGACCAGCGGACGACAGCCGTGTTGCAGTGGTTGTCCCATTCGAGCTCGCTGGCGCCGTTGTCGAGGTACAGGAAGGGTGAGCGCGAGGGGTCGACGCGGCGCAGCCGGGCTCTCGGGACGTACGACCCTTCCAGATGCTTGGCCCAGGGGACGTCGAGCGCGTGGAGCCGCCGGTGCAGCTCCCGCAGGGCCGGGAGGTCCTCGTCGCCGACCTCGCCGTTCGTGACGACGATGAAGTCGACGTCGCTGTGGACGTCCG
>JACDAS010000265.1 GCA_013695295.1 Actinomycetota bacterium
AGAGAGAGGAATCGCGTGACGGAGAAAGCGACATTCGCAGCCGGGTGCTTCTGGGGAGTGGAGGCCGCGTTCCGGCAGCTCCCGGGAGTGCAGGCGACGCGCGTCGGCTACACCGGCGGGCACACGACGAACCCGACCTACAAGGAGGTCTGCCGCCGGCGGACTGGCCATGCCGAGGCGGTCGAGGTCACGTTCGACTCCGCGCAGATCTCGTACGGGGAGCTACTCGAGGCCTTCTGGCACAAGCACAACCCCACGACCAGGAACCGGCAGGGCCTGGACATCGGGTCGCAGTACCGGTCGGCGATCTTCTGGCACTCGCCGGAACAGGAGGCCGCCGCCCGCGCTTCCAGCGAGGCGCTCCAGGCAACCCTCCGGTGGCCGAAGAAGGTCGTCACCGAGATCGAGCCCGCCGGGCCGTTCTACGAGGCTGAGGACTATCACCAGCAGTACCTCGAGAAGCGCGGCCGCTCGTCCTGCCACGTGGGGCTCCGCGCTGCCGGGTAAAGCCCGCCCGAGGGGTCTGTAACGTCGAGCACCCCGGCGAGACGATTCGCCCATGACACGAATCCTCACCTCAGCACTGGGAGTCCTCGTCGCCGCCGTCGCCCTTGGGTCCGGCGTGGCGTCTGCCTCCCGCGATGGCGTGTCGGCAGGCGCCATGTCGGCGAAGCCTGCCCTCACCATCCGCAACTCGCGCTACGGCCCGGTTCTCTTCGACGGGAACGGCCGCGTGCTCTACGGCTTCACCCGTGATCCTCGCGGCGGCAAGAGCCGCTGCTACGGCGCCTGCGCTTCGGCCTGGCCCGTCTACCACGCCCCCAAGAGCCTCAAGGCGGGCAAGGGCGTCAAGCAGTCCCTGATCGGCACGGTCAGGCGCACCGGCGGCAAGCTGCAGCTCACCTACAACGGCTGGCCGCTCTACTACTACGTGGACGACGGGGTCGGCGAGATCAAGTGCCAGAACGTCGACGAGTTCGGCGGCCTCTGGCTCGTCGTTCGCCCGACCGGAACGCTCGTACGGTAGAAGACCGGTGTCGCGTCCCGGCGGCCGTTCCGGCCGCCGGGCACGCGCCACGAAGCGATGCTCCGGAACGATCGTTGACACAGTCGCCGAAAGCTGCGTAGGGTCGCCGCGGCGTGAGCGACGCCGTCAGGGAATGGTCGATCCGCTACCGGGCGCACAACGGGCTGCCGCGACCCGCGCTCGTGCTCGCTCCGGCCGAGTACGGGCCGAGTCGGAGGACGCCGCCGCTGCCGCTGATGATCTCGCCGCACGGGCGGGGTGTGCGAGCGCTGACGAACCTGCGTCTGTGGAGCGACCTGCCGGCTCGCGGCGACTTCGTCGTCGTCAGCCCAGGCGGGATGGGGAGGAGGCTCCCGCTGCATTCCTGGGGCTACCCCCGGCAGATCGACGACCTTGCGCGGATGCCGTCGATCGTCGAGGGGGCGCTGCCGTGGCTGCGGGTCGACAAGCGCCGGATCTACGCGGCCGGGGGGAGCATGGGGGGCCACGAGACGCTGCTCCTGCTCGGCCAGCACCCGGGGCTGCTGAAGGGCGCGGTGGCGATCGACCCGGTGACGAACTTCTACCGCCGCTACACCGACTTCGGCTTCAGCGTACGGACGCGCGGGCTGCAGGTGCTCGCGCGGCTCGAGGTCGGCGGCACCCCGACGACGAACCCGACCGGCTACGTCCTGCGCAGTCCGACGCACTGGCTGAAGCAGATCGCGCGGTCGGGGGTCGCGCTCCAGCTGTGGTGGAGCCTCGCCGACGCGATCGTGCTCGACCAGATCCACCAGACCGCCCACTTCTACGACCGGCTGAGGAGGCTGAGGCCGAATGGGCGGCTCGACGCCGTCACCGGCCACTGGCCCCACTCCCGCCAGATGCGCACGATCCAGTTGCCGCAGGCGATGCACTGGCTCGGCCTGCTGCCGTAACGAGTTCTTAGCGCTTGCGCCGCGGAGCGGTCTTCTGCTGCATCCGCTCGAGCCGCCGGCGCTCCTCGCGGTTCCTGGCCTCCGGCATCGCGCCCTGCTCACCGGCTGCCTCGAGGTAGGCCCGCCGCTCCTCAGCGGTCAGGCGGCCGAGCGCCGCCTGCGCGCGCCGCGGGTCGGTGGCCGCGCCCGCGCCTGATCGCTCCAGCTTCCGGATCGCGCTCGCGAGCTCCGGATTCTGTCGCTCGAGCGCGGCGGTCGAGGCCTTCGCCAGCAGCCGCTTCATGAACGGCACGCGGGCCAGGAAGGCGAAGACCGGCCGTAGGTAGCGGCCTCCCCGGATGCGCGCGAGCAGGGCGAGTAGCCCGAAGAGCACGAGCAGTCCACCGAGGATGTAGAGCGGGATGAAGTAGGTGGGCACCGCTGCCCATCCTAGCCTGCATTCGGTGGCGTGGACGGGTAGGCTTGACACTAATACGATTTAGTGTATAAAGGGATGGATGACCCCCGTGCGCGCGATTGGCTACGTCCGCACCGCCCCGCGGGAACGACCCGGGCAGCGGCCAGGCCTTCGCGCTCAGCGCGACGCGGTGGCCGCCGAGTGCGAGCGCCGCGGGTGGCAGCTCGTCCGGGTCGAGCAGGATGTGCGCTCGGGCCGGACGCTTCGCCGGCGAGGTCTGCGCTCGGCACTCGACTCGTGCCGCGCAGGCTCGGCCGATGCGATCGTCGTCGCGCGGCTCGACCGGCTGACCTACGCGCTGCCAGACCTGGCGCTGGTGCTGGGCGACGCCCTCCGCAGCGGTTTCAACGTCGTTGCCTGCGACCTCGGCGTCGACCTCTCGACACCCTCCGGGAGGCACCTCGCCACCGTGCTCGCGGCGGCGGCGGAATGGCACCCGCGGAGCGTCACGCGGCGGGTGCGGACGTCCCTCGCTGCGCCTACCGGCGGCCGCCGAGGCCGCCCGACATCCACGCCGCCGGCGGTCGGCGAGCGCATCCGTGCGCTTCGCGGCGCCGGCTGGACCCTGCAGGCGATCTGCGACCGTCTGAACGCCGAGGGCGTGCCGACGGCGCGGGGCGGGTCGCACTGGCGACCGAGCTCGCTCCGCGCGGTGCTGCGCGACCCGGCGCCGCCGGCGGTTGCGAAGGAGGAGAGATGACCGCATCGCCCCAGCTCCGCATCGAGCTGCTCGAGCATGAGCTCGAGTCGCTGGCCACCCGGGTCTCGCTCCTGGAGAAGCGGGCGGCCCCGACGCGCCCGGCGCCGGCGCCCGAGACACCGCTGCCGGCACCTGCGCCGCTCCGGCACCCGGAGCCAGCCACTTCGCCGGCCGCCTCGAGGCTTCCCCTGCTACCTCGCGTCGACCTCGAGGAGCTGCTCGGCCTGCGACTGCTCGGTCTGGCCGGAGGCCTCGCGACCCTCGTCGGCCTGGCCTTTCTCGTCGCACTCGCAGTCGATCGCGGCTGGGTGGGTGAGAGCGCGCGGATCGGGATCGCGCTCGCGTTGTCCACGACGCTCCTCGGCCTCGGCTTCTGGCTGTACGAGCGCCGCGGGAGGACGCAGGCATCGCTCGCCCTCGTCGGGACGGCCGTGACGGGGCTCTACCTGACGCTCGCCGGGGCGAGCGTGGTGTACGAGCTCGTGCCGCTCCTCCTCGCCTTGCCGCTCGCGCTTGCCGTTGGGGCCGTCGCGACCGCGATCGCCGTGCGCTGGAGGTCGCGGACGGTCGCGGGCCTCGGCACGCTCGGCACGCTCGTCGCCCCCGCCGTCGCCGACCCGCTCGGGGGTGGCGGCGTCGGCTTCCTCGCCGTCGCCCTGGCCGCCGCCGCAGCAGTGCTCGTCTGGCAACGCTGGGAGTGGCTTGCGGTCGCCGCCTTCGCGGTTTCGATGCCGCAGGTCTACCTGTGGGCGCTCCAGGGCCCGGCGGCCACGGAGCTCGTGTCCCTGTTGTCGGTGTTCGCGGCGTTGAGCCTCGCGGCGGCGCTCGGGTACGAGCTGCGGACGCGGATGAAGGAGCCTCGCGCGGCGGCGTGTCTGCTGGCGGCATCGGGAGCGACGATCGTCGCGGCGGCGGGCTTCGCCGGCCTCCCGCACGGCCAGGGCGACCTTGCCGGCGGCGTCTGGATCGCCGCGCTCGCGGCCGCTCACGGTGCGGTCGGGATCGCGCTGCTCCGCATTCGACGGGTGAGCCGCGCAACCGCCCTGCTGCTCGTCGGTCTCGGTCTGGCGCTCGCGGATCTCGCCTTTGGCCTCCTCGCGGGCGGGGCTGTGC
>JACDAS010000008.1 GCA_013695295.1 Actinomycetota bacterium
CTCTCCCGTTGCGGAGAAGGTGTGCGTGACCGTAGGGGGCCAAGATGAGGCGACGATGAGACACCGGCCTCCGCGCTCGCACGTCGTTCCCGAGCGCAGCGCCTAGCGAGCTGACGTCGAGGAGGAGCGCGCCGACCGGAAGCCTTCGAGCGCAGAGCCCACGAGGCCGGGAAGCGTCCCGACGTTGTAGCCGCCCTCGAGGACCGCCGCGATCCGCGGCGCAAGGGCCGCGCACCGCGCTGCCAGCTCCCGGAACCCGTCCCCGGTCAGCTCCATCTGCGCCAGGGGGTCCTCGTAGTGCGCGTCGAAGCCGGCTGAGACGAGCAGGAGCTCCGGCGCGAAGCGCCTCACCGCCGGCTCGACGACCTGCTCGAATGCGGCTAGGTAGTGATCGTCGCCGGATCCCGCCGGGAGCGGGACGTTGATCGTCGTCTCGTTCCCCTCGCCCGGGCCGCCCGTGCCCGGGTAGAAGGGCCACTGGTGGAGCGAGACGAAGAGCACCGATGGGTCGTCGAGGAAGATCGCCTGGGTGCCGTTGCCGTGGTGGACGTCCCAGTCGACGATCGCGACGCGGCCCGCCCCGAGTTGGTGCTGTGCGTGCCGGGCCGCGATCGCGACGTTGCCCAAGAGGCAGAAGCCCATCGCCCGCCCGGGCAGCGCGTGGTGCCCGGGAGGGCGGACGAGCGCGAAGCCCCCTCGCTCGACCGCGGCGATCGTCGCTCCGGCTGCGAGCAGCGCTGCCTCGAAGCTGGTCGCCGACGCGGGCGTGTCTCCGTCGAGCCAGGTCTGCTGCTCGACGTTCCGCAGCGCCTCGACGTAGGCTCGCTCATGACAGCGCTCGATCGCCTCGACGGGCGCCGGCCGCGCTTCGACGACATCGGGGAAGGCCTCGAGGAGTGCCTCCAGGCGGGCTCCCGACTCGGGGTGGCTTCCCGTGGGATGAAGGCGCGCGAGATCCGGGTGGCCTACGAGCTCGATTCGGCCGCCTTTGCCGCCAGCCGTTCCGCCAGCTGGGTCAGACCCCAGTCCCGCACTGTGGATGACGCCTCCGCCCAGCGTGGTACATGGTCGTTCAGGGGAGGGAGCGGGGCGGAGGCGTCGAGCGTCGCAATTCGACGGTAGAGGCGCAGATCCTCCGCCTCGGCGGAGAATCGGCCGGCCGCGAGGGCCGCTTCGAGGGTGCCGAACGCCCCCAGCACGTCGGCCGCCTTCTTCGGGCCGATGCCGGCCGCTCCGGGTAGGCGGTCGGAGGGGTCCCCGCGCAGGGCGATGAAATCCGGTACCTGCGCCGGCTCGACCCCGTAGCGCTCGCGCACGTCGGCCGGACCGACGCGTGCGAGCTCCGACACGCCGCGCACCGGCTGCAGCAGGGTCGTCCGCTCGCTGGCGAGCTGGAAGGCGTCCCGGTCGGAGGTCGCCACGAGCACGGTCCCTCCCGCCTTCTCCTCGGCGGCTGCCGCGGCGGCGAGGAAGTCGTCGGCCTCGTAGCCGGGGCCCTTCGCGCAGGCGAAGCCGAGGACCTCGGTCAGCTCGGGGAGGAGCGCGAGCTGCTCGAGGAGGTCGGCGTCGAACTCGCGTCCTCCCTGGTAGCCGGCGAACGCCTCGTGGCGGTAGGTCGGCGTCTCGAGCGTGTCCCAGGCGACGAGGATCGCGCGCGGCGCCTCCGACTCCCAGAGTCGCAGGAGCATGTTCGAGAACCCGGTCAGCGCTCCCGCCGGGCGGCCTCCTAGCCTCCGGATCGTCTTCGGGAGAGCGTGGTAGGCTCGGTGGGCGAGCGAGTCGCCGTCCACCGCCAGGAGCGGCCGCCTCACAGGCCTCGCCCGAGTTCTTCGATCGCGGCCATGAGCCGGTCGGTCGCGGTCTGCGCGGCGTCCCGCAACGGCAGACCGGCGAGATCGTCCAGCTCGACGGGTCGGCCGTACGCCACACGGAGCGGGCCGAGGCGGGCCAGCCTGCCGGTGCCCCGGATCGCCGCGGGCACCAGGGGAACGCCTGCGGCGAGCGCGATCCTGGCGGCGCCTGTGTGCCGGCGCGCTTCGTACCTCTTCCTGAGGCCCTTTCGTGCGCGCGTTCCCTCGGGGAACATGACCACGATCTCGCCTGCCCGGGCGAGACGCACCGCGGTCTCGATCGCGTCGTGATCGGCCTCCCCGCGGCGGACGGGAAAGGCGCCCGCGCCGACGAGGATCGGGCGGAGGATCGGGTTGAAGAGCTCCGCCTTGCCCATGAACCGCAGCTGCCGGCCCGGAAACAGCGGCAGGCCGAGCGGCCACGGGTCGAAGTTGGAGGTGTGGTTCGACGCCAGCACGGCGCCGCCCTCGGCCGGGATGTGCTCGAGCCCGGTCGCCCGCAGCCGGTAGAGAACCTTCACGACCGGCCAGCTCAGTGCGGCCACGGCGAGGTAGAGGGGGTGTCGCTTCGCCATCGGGCGCAGTATCCCGGCTCGCCTGCGGCGGCCGCCGCCGGGAGCAGAGCCGCTCCGGGGCTCCGCTAAGGTGTTCCGCCGTGGGAAAGAGCCTGGTGATCGCAGAGAAGCCGTCCGTCGCGCGGGACCTCGCAGCGACGCTGCCCGGCACCTTCGCGAACCACGACACGCACCTGGAATCGGACGACTACGTGGTCACCTTCGCGGTCGGCCACCTGGTCGAGCTGGCGCAGCCCGAGGACTACGACGAGCGGTTCAAGAAGTGGCGTATGGCCGACCTGCCGATCGTCCCGGAGGAGTTCCGCCTCAAGCCGCGCGACGCGAAGACCCGCAAGCAGCTGAACGCGATCCACAAGCTGCTCAAGCGAGCCGACGTCGACCGGGTCGTCAATGCGTGCGACGCCGGGCGCGAGGGGGAGCTGATCTTCGCCTACATCTACGAGACCTCGAAGGTGCAAAAGCCGGTGGAGCGCCTGTGGATCAGCTCGATGACGAAGCAGGCGATCCGCGAGGGCTTCGACCGGCTACGTCCAGGCGAGCAGCTCGTCGCGCTCGAGGCTGCTGCGCGCTCGCGCTCCGAGGCTGACTGGCTGGTGGGCATGAACGCGACCCGGGCGGCGACGATCCGCGGCCGGGCCTGGGTGGGCGGCGTCGTCTCCCTCGGCCGCGTCCAGACGCCGACGCTCGCGATGATCGTGCGCCGCGAGCGCGAGATCCAGGCGTTCGTGCCGGAGCCGTACTGGCTCGTCCGTGCGAGCTTCGACCCCCGCTACGAAGGCCTCTGGTTCGAAGGAGATGACACGCGCGTCAAGGAAGGCGCGCGGGCCGACGAGATCGCGAAGCGGGTGTCCGGCAGGGACGGGGTCGTCGAGACCGTCGAGCGGAAAGAGCAGTCCGAGCGGGCGCCGCTCCTCTACGACTTGACGTCGCTCCAGCGCGACGCGAACCGGCGGTTCGGTTTCTCCGCACGGCGGACGCTCTCGGCGGCCCAGTCGCTCTACGAGGACAAGAAGGCGCTGACCTACCCCCGGACCTCCTCACGCTTCCTCTCCGGCGATATGGCCTCGCTCCTGAAGCCGACCGCCGCGACGCTCGAGCCGATCCCCGATTACGCACAGGCGGCCCGCTTCGTCGCGTCGCTCGCGGAGCTTCCCCTCGCGCGCGTGATCAATGACGCACGGGTGGACGACCACCACGCCATCATCCCGACCGACATCGAGCACGACGTCTCGCGGTTCTCGCCGGACGAGCGCCGGATCTTCGATCTCGTCGCGCGCCGGTTCCTCGCCGTGTTTCACCCGCCCGCGCGCTATGCCCGGACGACCGTGGTCACGCTCGTCGAGGACGAGCGGTTCCGCACACGCGGGAAGATCACGCTCGACCCGGGCTGGCGCGGCGTGTACGGGCTCGAGGCCGATGACGAGAAGCAAGCCGTGGACGAGGGCGAGGGGGAGGGGACCGAGCTGCCGCCGCTCCAGCAGGGCCAGAGGGTGCGCTGCGTCGAGGCGCTGGTCGAGGCCAAGGAGACGAAACCGCCGCCTCGCTACAACGAGGCGACGCTGCTCTCGGCGATGGAGACGGCGGGCAAGCTGATCGACGACGAGGAGCTGCGCGAGGCGATGAAGGAACGAGGCCTCGGGACACCCGCCACGCGTGCGGAGACGATCGAGACGCTGATCCGGCGCGAGTACGTCGAGCGCGCGGGGAAGGAGCTCCAGCCGACCCCGAAGGGGCTCCAGGTGATCACGATGCTCGAGGAGCATCCGCTCACCTCGCCGGAGCTGACCGGAGACTGGGAGAAGCGACTCACCGACATCGAGCACGGGCGGGGCGACCGCGCGCGGTTCATCGGCGACATCGCGGGCTTCGCGAAGCAGACGGTCGAGCAGATCGCCGCGCTGGACAAGGAGAAGCTGCGGCCGGAGCGCGTCGAGCTCGGGCCCTGTCCCCGCTGCGGCGCCGAGACCGGCGAGATCATCCGCGAGAACTCACGCGCCTTCGGCTGCACGAGCTGGAAGAGCAAGGAGGAACCGGGGTGCGGTTTCGTGATCTGGAAGCGGGTCGCGAGCCGGACGCTCACCCCGGAGGTCGCGCGCCAGCTGATCGCAGAGGGCAGGACGAAGGAGGTTCTGTCAGGTTTTCGTTCCAAAGCTGGCAAACCTTTTCGCGCCCGTCTCGTCTTGAATGGGGAAGGGAAGGTCGAGTTCGACTTTCCTGCTCGCGCGCAAACCGAACAGCCCGCTGCAGCGGAATAACAGAACGCAGGCGCGCGTTGGGAAGAGTGCGGCCCGGCCAGGGGCTCGGTTGTCGGTGGAAACCCGAGGACTTTGCTCCTACAGTGCGAAGGGGTCGCGAGACCGAACCGAGGCTCGAAAGGACGTTGAGACGCACTTGACGCAGAACCAGATCACTGAGTTGCTTGAGACCGACGGTGCCCGGCTGCTGCTCGAGGGCGCGGAGGAGCGCGGCTTCGTCGAGCCGGCCGAGCTCGAGGCGTTCGCGCTCGAGCACGACCTTGCCGACGACGATGTCGAGGCGCTGACGCGCGAGCTCGAGACGATCGGGCTCGAGGTCGGCCAGCCGGCGGCGGAGGAGGCCGCGGCGCCTGCCGCGCCCGCGCCCAAGGCCGCCGACCCCGACGCGTTCGTTGGCTCCGCCGACAGCCTGCAGCTGTTCCTGGCCGACGTCGGCCGCCACAAGCTTCTGACGGCTGCCGACGAGGTCTTCCTCGCCAAGGCGATCGAGCGCGGCGACCCCACGGCCAAGCGGCGGATGATCGAGTCGAACCTGCGCCTTGTCGTCTCGATCGCCAAGGGCTATCGCGGGCTCGGTGTCCCTTTCCTCGACCTGATCCAGGAGGGCACGCTCGGGCTGAACCGCGCGGTGGAGAAGTTCGACTGGCGCCGGGGGTTCAAGTTCTCGACCTACGCCACCTGGTGGATCCGCCAGTCGGTGCAGCGGGCCGTCGCGAATCACGCGCGGACGATCCGCGTGCCGGTCCACGTGGTCGAGCGTCAGCAGAAGCTGGGCCGCGCCGCCCGCCGGCTCGAGGTGGAGCTCGGGCGCGAGGCGACGAAGGAGGAGCTCGCCGAGGCGACGGGCCTTCCGATCCAGCACGTCGACGAGGCGCTCGGCGCCGCGCACGCCTCCGTCTCGCTCAACCAGACGGTCGGAGCCGACGACGAAGGCGAGCTCGGCGACCTGTTCGCAGACCGCGAGGCGGCCGACCCGTTCGAGGAGGCCGAGGAGTCGCTGCGCCGTCAGGGCGTCCGCCGGGCGCTCGACGCGCTTCCCGAGCGTGAGCGGCGGATCCTCGAGCTGCGCTTCGGCTTCGAGGGCGAGCCCTGGACGCTCGAGGCGATCGGGCACGAGCTCGACCTCACGCGCGAGCGGGTGCGCCAGCTCGAGAGCCAGGCGCTCCAGAGGCTGGCCGCAATTCGAGATCTGCAGTCGGCGGCGGCCTGACAGCTCGGATTAGCGGCCGCCCGGCAAGCCGGACGGCCTCTTCCCCGCGCAGACTCCGCGGCCTTCGGCCGCTCCACTGCACGCTTGCCTTGGCCCGCGCAGACCCTCGGCCTTCGGCCGAGGCCTGCACGCTTAGAAGGTTGCAGGCTCCTTAGATCCTCGCGCGGGCACTCGCGCTCAACCCGGACTTCATCGTGGCCGCCAAGCCTGTCTCGGCGCTCGACGTCTCGATCCAGGCGCAGATCATCAACCTGCTCGAGCGCCTTCAGCGCGAGTTCGACCTCACCTACCTCTTCATCGCCCACGATCTGGCCGTCGTGCGGCACATCTCAGACCGCATCGCTGTCATGAACCTCGGTTCGATCGTCGAAGTCTCGCCGGCCGCAGAGCTTTACGAGAACCCCCTGCACCCCTACACGATCTCGCTGCTCTCGGCGGTTCCGATTCCCGACCCTGTCGTTGAGCGACAGCGCAAGCCGATGCTGCTGGCGGGTGATCTGCCGAGCCCTGCCAACCCGGCGCGTGCCTGCCGCTTCCGTACACGCTGCCCTTTCGTGCAGCCGAACGTTGCAGCGAGGAGCGTCCACCGCTGCGGAGGCTCTCGTGGCAGCACGAGGTGGCCTGCCACTCGCCTGAGGAGATCAAGGCGGGGACAATCCAGCCCCACGAGGTCGCGCCGATCTTCGAGCCGGGCCCCCAGCCCGCGCCCTACGTGCCGCCTCCAGTCTAGGAGTCACCCGATCGAGGGGGCGCTCAGCGCTAAAGGGGGTAGGCCGCGCGACCGATACCAGCACCATGGATGCTGCCCAGCGCCAAGAGATCCTCAATCGCTACTTTGATCACAAGCGCCACTTCGAGTCGGTCGCCGAGCGTCGCTCGAGCAATGGCGGTGAGCTCATCCGCTTCGCCTCACCGCTGAAAGAGCTTGAGCAGGACCCGACTGCACGTGAGCTCGAGGTCTTGCAGTTGGTCAGCGACGGGCTCGTGAATCGCGAGATCGGAACTCGCCTTTTTCTCTCGGAGGAGACGGTCAAGTCCCACGTGAGGCACCTGCTCGCCAAGCTCCAGGCCCGTTCCCGCGCACATGCGGTGGCCGTGGGTTTGCGGCGAGGCCTGATCTCGTAGACCAGACCTCGCCGAACTTCATCCGCAGTTATCCAGAGCCTCTGGGATATCCCTCAACAAGGGGATGGCAGCAAGCTGTGGAAAACGCCATGCTAC
>JACDAS010000012.1 GCA_013695295.1 Actinomycetota bacterium
TCCCCGCCCTCACGCCGCTCAGGCGATGTCCGGCCTCGTGGACCCGGAGTCGCTGTAGGAATCGGTCCCACCGGGTGCGGAGTCCCGCCGGGCCACGCGCGCGCTCGCTCCACAGGGGGTAGGTGAAGCGCACCTTGACGCTGACGGTGGACGAGCTAACGCGGCAGCTCGACGGGCTCACCGCGTACGTGTAGCGCCAGTCGACCCTCCAGGCGGTATACGCCGCGAATCCGCGCGGGCCTCGGGTGAGACCGGCGCGCAGCTGCTCCATCCGCGTCCCGTGAACCGCGTACCGGTCCGTCGTCTCCCGATAGGTCGGCCGGGCGGCGAGCCCCGGTGGGGCGCCGACGACCGCGCCAAGGATGACTGCGGTGGCGATCGCAGGGCCGCGCCCAGGCTCCCAACGTCTCGGGTGCGCCGCCAGCCTCATTCGATCCGCGAACCCTCGCCGAGCCGGACGAAGCTCGTCGGGCCGCCGTCGTTTCCCGACAGGTCGTTCCCGGTCGCATGCACCACCAGGATCGTGCCCTCGCGCGGGTGGCCCTGGAGGCCGGCGCCCGCGTTGTCCCGGACGGTATTGCCGGCGATCTCGAGGCGGCCACGGCCGTCCCGCTGCCCTCCGTGGAGGACGACCCCGCCGGGCTGGGAGCTGCCGCCGCCGCGGCCGTTCCCGGTCACGACGTTGCGCTCGATCGAAAGCCCGTCCGCCCGAAGGGGCAGCCCCGACGAGGTGGCGAGGGCGAGCAGGATCCCGGGCCCGGCGTTTCCCGTGATCCGGTTCCCGGCGATCCGGACACGCACGGTGGGATCGAGGGTGTCGTCCGGCTCGAGGTCGATGCCCGCTCCGGGGCTCCCGGGCCCGTAGTCGCCGGTGGTGTCCACGACCTGGCTCCTCTCGATCCGCAGGCCGACGACACCTGCGGCCGAGATGCCGTTTCGGCGTGCCCCGTTCACCCGACAGTCGACGACGGCGGCGTCGCGGGCGAGGTCGACGCCGTTGCCGCGGCCCTCGATCACGATCCCGTCGATCGGGCTTCCCTCGATTGTCACGCCGCGGACCGTAACGTCGTGCCCGAAGATCCCCACCCCGTAGCTTTCGACACCCGGCGGCACGACGATCCGGAACCCCCGGATCAGTACCTGCTCGGGCGCGGGCCCCTCGCGGGAGCTGCGGTTTACGAAGAGAACCGCGGAGGCGGCGATCGGATCCCCGTCCGCCGAGCGCAGGCGTACGGGCCCCGGTCCGAGCGAGCGCAAGCAGGCCCCGTCCGAGATCAGCTCCGTGCTGCCGTGGCTGATCCAGAGTCCACGCGTCGGATAACAGGCCCCGTCAGGAAGAGCGGGCAGGACGATGCGCCCGGGCCCCTCGTCGAGGCGGGCCTGGAGCCAGGCGGTGTTGTCTCGGTCGGCCGCATCCGGAGGGGGCCGGAGGATCGTCTCCGGGGGCGCCGAAGCGCGGTCGAACCGCGAGGTCTCGACCACGAGCGGACCCGGGCTCAGCACCTCGAACCGGCAGAGCCGCTTGCCGAACGGACGCGGGGGGAGCGCCGGCACCGAGCCCTCCCAGACCTGGCCGGGCGCCAGCCGGAGCCGCCTGAAGAGCGCGCCCTCGCGGCGCAGCTCGACGGACGTCCGACCGCCCGCGACGAGCCGGAGCCGCAGGGTTCCGCCCACACAGGCGTAGGCCCGGGTCTCCGCGTGCACTCCTACACCCCCGCGCGGAGGGAGGAAGTGCGTCCACTCGGCGAGCCTGAACGGCGGGTCGAGCCGCCAGAGAAAGAGATCCGCGCCGGGCGCCTCGGCCACGCGCTCGCCGACGAACGTCGTCCGGCTCGCGGCGACGACGTAGCCGCCTTCGACCGGAGCGCCGTTCGCGTGCACGAGGCGGCCGTCCTCGAGCGGGCCGACCGAGGGTAGGACGAGCCCCGGCACGCGCGAGTCCAGGAGGTTGTAGACCGCGTCGACCTTGCGGTTCCAGAAGAGGCTCTGCCAGACGGCGTTCCAGTAGACCTCGTTCGTGTAGAGGTAGGCGACCGGCGAGGGCGCCGCCTCGTCGATCCACCGCTTCGACGCTCCGAGCGTCGTCTGCCTGACAAGCGTCGCCTGGGCGGTCACGACGCGGCTCGCCGAGAAGGAGATCGCGGCAAAGCCGACGAGGAGCGCGGCGGGAAGCGTCCAGGCGAGCCGCCGCGGCACGAGCAGTACGGCGGCTGCCGCCACGGCCGCCGTGAGGTCGACGACGAGCTCGAGATCGACGCTCGGCGCACGCACGCCGAGGCGATAGAGCGGGATCAGCGTGAACGCATCAGGGATCGCGGCGAGGGAGACCAGCTTCTCTACCGGGAGCGTCGAGACGAGGCCGAGGGCCCCGAGCGCGGCCAGAGGGGCGGCCAGCCTCGCCCGCGGAGCGCCTCGACCGACCCAGACGGCGAGGCCGACGAAGAGCAGGGGGACGAGCGCGAGCAGGTCTCGCTCGGCGAGGCGGCCGACGTGCCGGGAGGCGAAGACGCCGACCTCGAGGACGAACCAGACACAGGTGGCGAGGGTCACCGAGAGGTAGGCGCGCACCGCCCGCGACTCCTCGCGCCCGCGCGCCGCCTCGACGAGCAGTACGGCCACGGCTGCCACGGGCACGAGGCCGGTCATCAGGACGAGGTCTGCGGCGTGGTAGAGCACGAACAGGGCCGCGTCGTGCAGGTCGTAGCCGCTTTCGCCTGCGGCTCGGTAGGCGCCGAGGACGTCGGTTGCCGGCCCGCCTCCCCGGAGCTGGTAGGCGCTCCACGCCGCCGCGGCGGCCGCGAAGGCCCCGGCGGTCGGCAGGAACCGCCGGACGAGTCGCGGGTCGCGCTCAAGGAGGGCGAAGCAGACGACGGCGCTGACGACGACGGGGACGAGCGCGACCGCCTGGAGCCGGGTCGCGACTGCGACCAGGACGGCGGCCACGAGGAGCGCCTGTCGGCCGAGGCTCGGTCGCTCGAGCGCCCTCGCCAGTGTCCAGGCCGCCAGCAGCGAGATCGGGTAGAACGCGACCTCGGTCATGATCAGCCCGGAGTACGCGAGCCCGGGAATGGCCAGCGTCAGGGCGGCCGCCGTGAGGGCGTGGCCGCGCGTCGTGAGCGTCCGGGCCCAGAGGTACACGGGGACCGCCGTCAGCGACATCACCAGGGCCTGCACGCCCTTGAGCAGCACGTAGCCGTGCTCCCCGAGGCTGAGTGGGCCGCCGACGAGCAGAGGGAAGACGAGCGTGTAGAAGCGCAGGGGCTCGCCGAGCAGCTCGAAGCGACCGCTCGCATACAGGCTCCGGCCGAGCTCGGCGTAGACGAACTCGTCGGGAGCGATCCAGGGCACCGGCACGAGTGCCCCGGCCCAGAAGCGCAGGAGAGTGGAGCAGGCCACGAGGGCGGTCAGGATGGCCCAGGTCGGGAGGCGCAGGAGTCTCGTCGGGAGGGCAGCGATCCGTCAATACTGACCGCTCACCCTCAGGTGGCCGGGGATACCAATTCCTGCGCGTCGATGCCACAATGGGCACCAGGCCCCAGACGGCCCGTCCCGAACGTCCAAGTGACCTGTGGCGACCCGAACGCTCACCCTGCTAGCCCTCGCCTGCCTGCTCGTAGCGCCGGCAGCGGGCTTCGCGCCCGACCCGGCGCCGCCTCGTCCGGGTCTCACCTCGATCTTCTACTACCCCTGGTACGGCGTCCCCGAGCGCGACGGGTCGTACGGCCACTGGGCCGGGAACGGCCACGAGCCGCCCTTCGACGTCTCCTCGAGCTACTACCCGGCCCGCGGGCCCTACTCGAGCACGGATCGGGGGGTTCTGAGGACGCAGATGGCCGAGATCGCGGCGGCCGGGATCGACGAGGTCGTGGTCTCGTGGTGGGGCTGGGGCTCACTCGAGGACGCGCGGCTGCCGACGATCGCTCGGGCGGCCCGCGCGGCGGGGCTCGAGGTGGCCGTCCACCTCGAGCCCTACCTCGGCCGGACCGCGGCGACCGCGGAGGCAGACATGACCCACCTGCTCACGCTCGGGATCTCGACGTTCTACGTCTACGAGCCCTTCGCGGAGATCCCGCCTGCCGACTGGGCCGCGGTGCGCCGTCGGCTCGCAGGTGTTCGCCTGCTCGCGCAGACCCCGACCGTGGGGCTCGCGGCCGCTGGGCGCTTCGACGGCGTCTACACCTACGACGTCCGTCTCCACGACGGCGCGTCCTTCACGCGCCTCTGCAACCAGGCGCGCGTCGCCGGCCTCAGCTGCTCGCCCTCGGTCGGGCCGGGCTACGACGCCCGCAGGTCGCTTGGGGACCCGCGGCTCAAGAGCAGGCGCGCCGGGGCCACCTACGACGCGATGTGGCGCGGCGCCCTCGCCGCCCGTCCCAGCGCGATCTCGATCACGAGCTACAACGAGTGGCAGGAGGGGACGCAGATCGAGTCTGCCCGCACGGCCCCCTCGACGCACGGCTTCACCTACGAGAGCTACCGCGGCGCCTGGGGCCTCCGGGGCAAGGCGGCCGAGCGCGCCTACCTCGAGCGAACGGCGCACTGGACGCGGGTGTTCTCGATCCAGGCGGTCGCGCGCTAACGAAGTTCTACGAGCTAGCTCGCTCGCAGCACCTCGGCCGAGCACCCGTGGACAAGCGCGTCGAAGACGTCGCCGTCGGCCACGCCGCGAAGCGAGGGGTGACCGGTGTCGGCTGTCACTCCGGGCCAGGAGTCGAGGCCGAGCGCCGCCGCTCCCTCGTCCGACCCGAAGCAGAGCAGGCTGCCGACGGAGACGATGTTCCGGCGGCCCGTGAGCCGTCGCGCGATTCCCTCGAGCTCGCGCAGCTCCTCGAGCGGGTCGATCCTGACGTTCGAGTCCGAGCCGATGCAGACGCCGAGACCGCGCTCGCAGACCGCCTGGATCGGCGCGAAGCCGTCGCCGAGGTTCGCCTCGGTGGTCGGGCAGATGCAGATTCGCGCGCCCGCGTCGCAGACGAGGTCGAGCTCCGCGTCGGAGGCGTGGGTGGCGTGGACGATCGTCGTGCGGGGCCCGAGGCAGCCGGCGCGCTCGAGCAGCTCGATCGGGCGGACGCCATGCTCGGCGAGGCACTCCTCGACCTCGCGCGGCTGCTCGTCGGCGTGGACGTGCAGCACGAGCCCCTCCCGCTCGGCGTAGCGCCCGATCTCCTCGAGCCAGTCGAGCGGGCAGGCGCGCACGGAGTGGGGGGCGAGCCCGACGCGAGCGCCGGCCGCTCGGAGCGACTCCACCTCCTCGAGGTAGGCGCCGACGCTCGCCTGGCGCAGACGCGGGATCCCGCCGCGCGCGTAGGCCGTGTGGAGCAGAACGACCTCGATTCCCGCCGCGGCCCCCGCCTCGAGCGCCGCACGGGCCTCGGGGACGCCGAGGTAGTGAAACTCGCCCACGGCCGTGTACCCGGCGGCGCGCATCTCGGCGTAGGTGTCGGCGTAGAGGGTCCGGACGGAGGCCGGCGTCGCGCGGTCGGCCTCGGCGAGCATCGTCTCCCGCCAGGCCCAGAAGTCGCCGCCCTCGCTCCGGCCCCGCAGCGCTCGCTGGAAGGTGTGGCTGTGCGCGTTGACGAACCCGGGGAGCGGCAGGGACTCGTCCATCGGCTCAGGCCCTAGTATGCGACGCGATGGCAACGCGTGCCGTGCCGCACCCGCTCGCGCAGCTGCCGAACCTCCTCACGATCGCGCGCCTGGCGCTGATCCCCGTCTTCGCCGTGTTGACACTCGCGGCCGAGGGGGGGCACAGCTGGCCGGCCGCGACGGTCTTCGCGGTCGCGGGGGTCACCGACCAGGTGGACGGGTGGCTCGCGCGGCGCTGGCGCGTCGAGTCGGAGTTCGGCAAGGTCGCCGACCCGCTCGCCGATCGGCTCATGATCGACACCGCGGTCGTCCTGCTCTGGCTCGCAGACCGGCTGCCCTGGGCAGCCCTCGCCGTGATCGCCGCCCGTGATCTCTTCCTGCTCGGCGGGTACAGGCTGTTCGTGCCCCGCGGCTACGACGTGTCCGTGAACCTCCTCGGCAAGCTCGCCACCTGGATCCTCTACGCGTCGATCGGCTTCGTGCTCGTGACCCACGAGACCGACCGCTGGCCGCTCTGGGCCTTCTGGGGCGGGCTCGGGCTCGCTGTCGCCGCGGCGCTGCAGTACACCGGCTCGCTGGCGCTGAGGCTACGGCGATGAAGGCCGTCGTGATGGCCGGCGGGGAGGGCACGAGGTTGCGGCCGCTCACCTCGAATCAGCCGAAGCCGATGGTGCCGATCGTGGGCAAGCCGTGCATGGAGCACATCCTCGAGCTCCTGAAGTCGCACGGGTTCGAGGACGTCGTCGTGACGCTCGCCTTCCTGCCCCAGGCGATCCGCGGCTACTTCGGCGACGGGGAGTCCCTCGGGTTACGGATCGAGTACTCCGTGGAGGAGGCGCCGCTCGGGACCGCCGGCTCCGTCCGGCTGGCCTCCTCGCGGCTGGACGAGCCGTTCCTCGTCATCTCCGGCGACGCGCTCTGCGATGTCGACCTGACCCGCCTGGTGGCCTTCCATCGCGAGCGCGGAGCGGCCGTCACGATCGGGCTCAAATCCGTCGACAACCCGCTCGAGTTCGGGATCGTGGTCACCGACGACGACGGCAAGGTGGAGCGCTTCCTCGAGAAGCCCTCCTGGGGCCAGGTCTTCTCGGACACGATCAACACCGGCATCTACGTGCTCGAGCCCGAGGTGCTGAAGCACGTCCCGACCGACCGGCCCTACGACTTCTCGAAGGAGCTCTTCCCCCTGCTGCTCGAGATGGGCCGCCCGATCTACGGGCTTGCGCTCGATGGCTACTGGCAGGACATCGGCAACCTCGACCAGTACCGGCAGGCGAACTTCGACGCGCTCGACGAGGCCGTCCGGATCACCATCCCGGGAATCCGCCTCCGCGGCAACGTCTGGCTCGGCGAGGGCGTCGACGTCGACGCGATCGAGGGGGTCGAGGGGCCCGCCTTCGTCGGCAACTACTGCCGGATCGAGCCGGGAGCCGCGGTCGGCCCGTACTCGGTCCTCTCGGCGAACGTGACGCTCAGGGAGCATGCGCGGACCGTCCGCTCGGTCATCGACGCCTCGACGCACATCGGCCGCAGCGCGCTCGTCGAGGGAGCGATCCTCGGGCGCGGCTGCGACGTCCGGGCGCACGTGCACATCCACGAGGGCGTCGCGATCGGCGACCAGGTGACGCTCGGCGCGCAGAGCGTCGTCATGCCGGAGGTCCGGATCTACCCCCACAAGGAGATCGACTCGGGGGCCCACATCGTCGAGAGCGTGATCTGGGAGTCACGCGCCAGCTCCCGCCTGTTCGAGCGCGACAGTGTCTCCGGGCTCGTGAACGTCGACCTGACCCCGGAGGTCGCGGGCCGCCTCGCCGCGGCGCTCGGGACGGCGTTGAAGCCGGGGGCGAGGGTCGTCGCGAGTCGCGAGTCCGCAGCAGCCTGCCGCATGCTGAAGCGGGCGATGGTGGCGGGCCTCACGTCGACTGGCATCGAGATTGCCGACCTCCGCGTCCTGCCGGCGGCGGTCAACCGGCACCTGCTGAAGACCCAGGGCTACGACGCCGGCTTTCACGTCGGCTCGCGCGGCGCCGACCCGGAGGTGATCGAGATCCGCTTCTTCGAACCGCCCGGGATCCAGATGACGGTCGAGCTTCAGAAGGAAATCGAGAAGAACTTCTACCGGCAGGAGCTCCGCCGCGTCGGCTACAGGCAGATCGGCGAGATCGCCTACCCGGTGCGCGCGCGCGAAGCCTACGCGCAGGATCTCCTGCGGGGCCTCGACGCCGAGGCGATCCGCCGCCGCGGCTTCAGGATCGTCGTGGACTACGGCTATTCCGCGGCCTCCTTCGTGCTGCCGCTCCTGCTCGCGCCGCTCGGGGTGGAGGCGGTCACCGCGCATGCGTACGCCAGCGAGCGCGGGCCGCGCCGGGACACCCGCGAGGAGACGATCGGGCAGGCGAAGCGGCTGATGGGTGCCGTCGATGCCGACCTCGGTGCCGTTTTCGACCGCTCCGCCGAGCGGCTCTACCTGCTGGACGAGCTCGGGCGCGAGGTACCGGTCGAGCAGACGCTGTTGCTGTTCCTGCGCCTGATCGGCTCGAACGGGCACCGTGGCAAGCTCGCCTTCCCGATCACGGTCACGAGCCAGGTCGACCGGATCGTCGAGGGCTCGGGGTTCGAGATCGTCCGGACGCCCGCGTCGCTCGCGGGGCTGACGCGCGCTGCGGCCGAGGACGGCGTCGTCTTTGCCGGGGCGGTCGGCGGTGGCTACGTGTTCCCCGAGTTCCTGCCCGCCTACGACGCGGTCGCGAGCCTCTGCAAGCTGCTCGAGCTGCTCACGACTGCCGAGCGCCCCGTCTCCGAGCTCGTCTCGGGGCTGCCCACTCCGACGCTCGTGCAGAGCGAGCTGGCCTGCCCGTGGGCGCTGAAGGGGTACGTGATGCGGATGCTCACCGAGGAACTGAAGGGGCGAGATGTCGATCTCCTCGACGGGATCAAGCTGCGAGACGAGCGCGGCTGGGCCCAGGTGTTGCCCGACCCGGACGAGGCCGTCGTCCACATCTACGCCGAGGGCGAGACCGAGGCAGTCTCCGAGGAGCTTGCCGCGGAGCTCCGTGCCCTCGTCTCGAGCTTCATCCAGAGGGAGGAAGCGGGCGCCCGAAGCTGAAATCTCAAGTTGAGGTTGACCCCTCACAGCAATGGCTGCTTTACTGGGTCGAGAGTCCTCCAGAAACGAAAGGTCGCCCATGGAAATCCTGCCAGACCTCCCGACGCTTTCGACCGACGCGCTCCGCAAGCTCTTGCGCGAGCTGGAGCAGCGCGAGGACGAGATCTCGTACCAGCGCCGGATCCTGCACGGCCAGATCGGCATCCTCCGGAGTGAGTTCGTCGCCCGGCTGCAGAAGGGAGGGGAGAGGTCGCTCGAGGTCGACGTCGAGAAGCTCTCGGAGATCCTGAGCTCCAAGGGCCCGCTGCCGCCAGCGCCCTAGCGGACCCGATGAGCCACGTCTACTGCCCCGAGTGCGGCTTCCAGAACCCGGAGGCCTCGAACTTCTGCTCGAAGTGCGGCGCGCTGATCGTCACCGAGGACGAGAGCGCCTCGACCATGTCCTTCACCCCCGACGAGGGCGACGAGGAGGGCGCTGTCTCCTACGACGAGTTCGACCGACCGGCGCTGGTCGTGCGCGCGGGGGGCGGGCGCGTCGGCGAGAGCTTCCACCCGCAGGCCGAGCGAACGACGATCGGTCGCTCGCCGGATTGCGAGATCTTCCTCGACGACATCACCGTCTCGCGCCGCCACGCCGTCCTCGTGCAGCACGGCGACCGCTTCACGGTCGAGGACCAGGGGAGCCTGAACGGCACCTTCCTGAACCGGCGGCGGATCGACGCGGAGAGCGAGCTCGAGGACGGAGACGAGCTCCAGATCGGCAAGTACCGGCTGATCTTCCTGGGGCGATGACCGCGACGAGCCCCCTGGAGACCCGCCAGCGCCTGCTCACGATCGGCGCGGTCTGCCGGCGCCTGCAGCGGGACTTCCCCGACATCTCGATCTCGAAGATCCGCTACCTCGAGGATCAGGGCCTGGTCACCCCACAGAGGACACAGGGCGGCTACCGCTTGTTCGGAGAGGACGACGTCGAGCGGCTCGAGACGATCCTCCGCCTCCAGCGCGACGAGTTCCTCCCCCTCAGGGTGATCCGCCAGGAGCTCGCGACCTCGATGCAGAAGGAGCGGCGGCGTCGGCGGCCGAATGGTCTGGCCGGACCTGAGGACGAGCTCGATCTGGAGGAGCTCTGCGAGCGGGCTGGGATCACGTCGCAGGCCGCGCGGGAGCTCGAGGACTTCGGCCTGCTCGCGCCGCGCGCGGCCGGAGGCGACAAGCGCTACGGCGAGGGGGACGTGGAGATCGCCGCCGTCTGCGCGCGGCTATCCCAGTTCGGAATCGCGCCGCGCCACCTCCGGACCTTTCGGACGGGGGCAGATCGCACCTCGGCGCTCCTGGAGCAGCTCGTGGCGCCTGCGCTCCGCTCACGGAGCCTCGAGCGGCGCCAGGCAGGCCTCGAGGACCTGCAGTCGCTGGCCGAGCTGGCCCAGGAGCTCTCGCAGCTCCTGTACTGGCGCGCGCTCCGCCGCCTGGCCTCCGTGTAGGACATGCCGACCGTGCGCCAATTTCCGATCCACCAGCTAGATGCTTGATCGGAAATTCACGCAGCGCAGCTGGTGGCCCAGACACGGCACCGCTCACCACGTCCGGTCACGACACGTAGGCGCTGCTACGCGCCGCAACCGGCCGTGTCGACCAGCTTGGTCTGGGCCATCCCTGCGGGTGCGCCAATTTCCGATCCACCATCTAGAGTCGCCGGCACGATGACAGTCGACCTGCGGTCGCTCATCCGGGAGGTGCCGGACTTCCCCCGCCCGGGGGTCGGATTCAAGGACATCTCGCCGCTCCTTGCCGACCCCGCGGCGCTGCAGCAGGCGATCGGCGACCTCGCCGAGCGGGCGCGGGAGCACGAGCCGGACGTCGTGCTGGGGGCGGAGGCCCGCGGCTTCATCCTCGGCGCCGCGATCGCCGCCGCGGTGGGCTGCGGCTTCGTACCGGCGCGACGCCCGGGGAAGCTCCCGCCGGAGACGGTCAGCGCCACCTACGCGCTCGAGTACGGGCAGAATTCCCTCGAGCTGAACGCGGGTGCGATCGCCCACGGAGCCCGCGTGGTCATCCACGACGACGTCCTCGCCACCGGCGGTACCGTCGAGGCGATCGGCAAGCTCGTCGAGCAACTCGGCGGCAAGGTGGTCGGGTGCTCCTTCCTCATCGAGCTGGGCTTCCTCAACGGGCGCTCGAAGCTCGGAGACTGGGACGTCCATGCGCTGCTCGAGTACTGATGCCCCCGTCCGCTGCTACCGATAGATAGACGGACGTGTACGACGCCCTCACGTCCCACTACAGCTTCTCGTGCCCGGCGCGCGGCGAGACTCGCGTACGCCTCTCGGCGTTCCGACGGCTCGAGCGCCTGCCCGGCAGCACCCATCCCGCTGTGTACCGGATCGAGTTCGCGTGCCCCTGCGGCGACGTCCATCCGGGCCTCGTCGCGCACGACGACCTCGACTGGGCTCCGCTCGGGCTCGGCGGCGGGGTCTTCCTGAATCTGATGACCGCCAAGCTCGAGCAGACCGCGTCCGAGCTGACGCACGTCGCGGTCGGGCGGATCCGAAAGGGGGAATGGCCATGGAGCTTCTTCTGCTACCCGGAGGAGCAGCCGCGCCCGGTGTACCCGTCCGCATTCCAGCTGCTCGCCCCGGGCATCGCCTCGGGCTCGCTCGGGCTCGCCGTCAGGTGCCCTGCCTGTACGCGCGTCTCGGTGAACCTCGTTAGCCTCCAGCACGTCGACATGCCGTTCCACAACGACCGTCAGGTCGGTGTCGTGCAGCATGTTTTCGAGTCCGACGCGGCCGCGATGGTCGACGACTTCCGGGCGGAGCTGTACTCGGCGGACTTCGACTCCCGCCGGTTGCTGCTCCACTAGCCCCGATACCGCTGCTGTCGGAGCCGCAACGTGATAGGACCCGCTGCGTGGTCGGAGCCGTCAGGGGAGTCTCGACGCTGCTCGGTATCGCCGCGGCGGGCTTCTGCCTGTGGCTCTCGACCCACATGGGCGACGGCGTCGCCGGCTACTGGGCGCGCCTCGGGCTGATTGCCGCAGCCGGTCTGGTGCTCGTCCTCTTCCAGGTCTTCGGCGGCTGGACGAAGTGGGGGCTGCCGCAACTCTCCGGCAACGTCTTCGTGCTCGGTTTCCTGCCCGCGCTCGCCGTCGCGGGCTGGGTGCTGATCTCGGGGCAGCCCGACGACAACTGGTTCCAGCGCCACGTCGTCGAGTGGTCGGGCGACCTGCACGTCAGCCGGCTCGTGCGCCACCTGCGCGACGGCTACCTCGGCGTGCTCGCATTCGGGCTCGGCAACGTGCTCGGGTTCACAGTCGACACGCGCGGCCCGCGGCCACTCACCTCTCCGCCGCAGGAGCCGTTGCCGACCTCGGCACGGGAAGAGCCTCCCGTGCCCCCTGCGACCGACGCCCCCACCGCACTCGCGGCGAGGCTCGACGACGAGGAGGCTGCTCCCGAGCCCGAGACGACCGTGCTCTCCCCGGAGCCCCCAGGCCCGGAAGACGAGACGCGAGTCGCCCCGCGACCACCCTCAGCGGGTTGACGCCGGGCATTCACTCCTAGGAGGGATCGTGCCT
>JACDAS010000014.1 GCA_013695295.1 Actinomycetota bacterium
ACGACGACGTGCACCGGGGCGGCTGCCTTCCAGCGCGGACGCCCGGCGGCCGCCAGCTCCTCCTCCAACGCCGCGACGGCGATCACGCGTCGAGTCTCCTCCTCGGTCACGACCACGAGCCGCAGGCCCTGGCTGAAGCCCGCGCTCGGCGCGCGCACCACCGCGGCGTTCGTGATGCGCTCGAGCACGTCCCGCGGCACCGGCCGGCCGTCGTAGGCGCGAACGCTCCGCCGCCGACTCAGAACCTCCCGAAACTCCACAGCGTCGAGGCTACCTCCCTGGACCCGCGCAGACATCACTTGGCCCGCGCAGACCCTCTGACCGCCGCTCCGCGTCGGTCAGAAGCCTGCACGCTTAGAAAATTTGGGGGGCCGGGTAAAAAGTTCTGAGCGTGCAGGCTTCGGCCGATGGCCGAAGGCCGAAGGTCTGCGCGGCCAAGGTCATCCTTCTAAGCGTGCAGGCCTCGGCCGAAGGCCGAGGGTCTGCGCGGGCCAACGCAATGCGCGGGCCAAATGCTATTCCCACTCGATCGTCGCCGGCGGCTTCGACGAGATGTCGAGCGCCACCCGGTTGACCCCCGGGATCTCGTTGATGATCCGGCTCGACACCTGCTCGAGCAGGTCGTAGGGCAGGCGCGCCCAGTCTGCGGTCATCGCGTCCTCAGAGGTGACCGCCCTGATCACGATCGGATACGCGTACGTGCGCTCGTCGCCCTGGACGCCGACCGAACGGATCGCCGGCAGCACGGCGAAGCTCTGCCAGAGCTCGCGGTAGAGCCCCGCCCGGCGCACCTCCTCCTGGAGGATCGCGTCCGCCTGGCGCAGGATCTCGAGCCGCTCGCGCGTCACCTCGCCGATGATCCGGATCGCGAGCCCCGGCCCCGGGAACGGCTGGCGCCAGACCATCCGCTCGGGAAGGCCGAGCTCCTCGCCGACCCGCCGCACCTCATCCTTGAAGAGGAGCCTCAGCGGCTCGACGAGCTCCATCGTCATGTCCTTGGGGAGGCCGCCGACGTTGTGGTGGGACTTGATCGTGGCCGCGACGCCGTCAGCCCCCCCGCCGGACTCGATCACGTCCGAGTAGAGCGTGCCCTGAACGAGGAACCGGGTCTCGCCGAGTCGGGCCGCCTCGGCCTCGAAGACGCGGATGAACTCCTCCCCGATCCGCCTCCGCTTCTCCTCCGGATCGTCGACCCCCGCGAGCCGCGCGAGGAACCGGGACTCCGCCTTGACGTGCACGAGCGGCACGCGGAAGTGGCCGCGGAAGGTCTCCTCGACCTGCGTGGCCTCATCGCGGCGGAGCAGCCCGTGGTCGACGAACACGCACGTGAGCTGATCGCCGACGGCCTTGTGGACGAGCAGCGCCGCCACGGCCGAGTCGACGCCGCCGGAGAGGGCGCACAGCACGCGACCTCGGCCGACCTGCGCGCGGATCCGCTCGACCTGATCCTCGATCACGGCCGCGGCCGTCCACGTCGGGGTCGCACCCGCGATCGAGTACAGGAAGTTCTTCAGCACCTCCGGCCCGTAGGGCGTGTGGACGACCTCCGGGTGGAACTGGACACCGTAGAGGCGCCGCTTCGGATCCTCGAAGGCTGCGATCGGCGTGGAGAGCGACCCGGCGACCACGCGGGCTCCTGCCGGCGGCGCCACGACTGAGTCGCGATGGCTCATCCAGACCGTCTGCTCGTCGGGGAGGCCCTCGAAGAGGGCGCCCTGACCGACTCTGAGCGCGGTCTTGCCGAACTCCGAAACCCCCGTCCGCTCGACCTTGCCGCCCAGATCGCGCGCCATCAGCTGCATCCCGTAGCAGATCCCGAGCGTCGGCACGCCGAGCTCGAAGAGCTCGGGATCGACGCGCGGCGCGCCTTCGGCGTAGACCGAGGCCGGGCCTCCCGAGAGCACGAGTGCGACCGGGTTCCGGGCGCTCAACTCGGCCGCCGGGGTCTCGTGTCCCACGAGCTCCGAGTAGACCCGGCACTCGCGGACGCGGCGGGCGATCAGCTGGGAGTACTGGCCGCCGAGATCGACGACGAGCACCGGCCGCTCCTCCTCGGCCGGCCCACGCGCGGGGAGGGGGATCACCTCAGCGCCGATAGTTCGGGGCCTCGGCGGTGATCGTCATGTCGTGCGGGTGGCTCTCGCGTAGGCCGGCACCCGTGATCCGCACGAACCGTGCCCGCTGGAGGTCCGCGATCGTGGCGGCACCGCAGTAACCCATCGCCTGCCGGAGGCCGCCACCCAGCTGATGCAGGACCGCGCGGAGTGGGCCCTTGTAGGGCACGCGCCCCTCGATCCCCTCCGGCACGAGCTTGTCCACGTCCTCGACGTCTCCCTGGAAGTAGCGGTCCTTCGAGAAGCCGCGGGCCTTCATCGCCCCGAGGGAGCCCATGCCGCGGTACTCCTTGTAGCGCTCCCCGGCCTGCACGACGACATCCCCCGGAGCCTCGTCGGTGCCGGCGAGCAGGGAGCCGAGCATGACGGCGTCGGCGCCGGCGGCGATCGCCTTGGCCAGGTCGCCCGAGGAGGTGATTCCACCGTCGGCGATTACCGGGACGCCCTGGCCGCGAGCCACCTCGGCACAGTCGTAGACCGCGGTCACCTGCGGCACCCCGACGCCGGCGACGATCCGCGTCGTGCAGGCGGCGCCGGGTCCCTGTCCAACCTTGATCGCGTCGGCCCCTGCCTCGATCAGCGCCCCCGCGCCCTCGGGGGTGGCGACGTTCCCGGCGACGAGGTCGACGTCCCAGCGATCCTTGATCCTCCGAACGCCCTCGAGGACCCCGCGCGAGTGGCCGTGCGCGGTGTCGAGCACGAGCACGTCGACGCCCGCCTCGACGAGCGCTGCCGCGCGATCGAGGGCGTCGGGCCCCACGCCGACGGCTGCGCCGACACGGAGCCGCCCGCGCTCGTCCTTCGTGGCTTGCGGAAACTCGATCCGCCGCGTGATGTCCTTGACCGTGATCAGACCCTTCAGCCGGCCGTCCGCGTCGACGACGGGCAGCTTCTCGACCCGGTGGCGATGGAGGATCGCCTCGGCGTCGGCCAGCGTCGTTCCGACCGGCGCCGTGATCAGGCCGGTCGAGGTCATCAGGCCCGAGACGGGCTGCTCGGAGCCGTGCTCGAATCGGAGATCGCGGCTCGTGAGGATGCCCACCAGCACCCCGTCGGCGTCCACGACCGGGACGCCGGAGATCTCGTGGACGGCCATCAGCTCCCGCGCCAGCCCGACCGGATCGCCTGGACGCAGCGTCACGGGCTCCACGATCAGACCCGACTCGGAGCGTTTGACCTTGTCCACCTCGGCTGCCTGCGCGTCGATCGGAAGGTTGCGATGCACGACGCCGAGCCCGCCCGCCCGCGCCAGCTCGATCGCGAGCCTCGCTTCGGTGACGGTGTCCATTGCGGCCGAGACGATCGGCAGCTCGAGCTCGATCCGCGGGGTCAGCCTCGTCGCCGTCGAGACGTCGTTCGGCAGCACGTCCGAGCGTGCGGGGACGAGCAGCACGTCGTCGAACGTGAGTCCCTCCTTCGCGAACTTCTCG
>JACDAS010000062.1 GCA_013695295.1 Actinomycetota bacterium
CGGGCGGATCGGAGGGGACTAGCCTGGACCCGCGCAGACCCTCGGCCTTCGGCCGAGGCCTGCACGCTTAGAAGGTTTCAGGCTCTTAGCGTGCAGCGGAGGCGCCCGAAGGGCGCCGGAGTCTGCGCGGGTCCAAGCTATGCGGCCTTGATCTCGAGGATCTTGAACTTGAGGGAGCCCCTGGGGGCTGCGACCTCGACCGTCTCGCCCTTCTTGTGGCCGAGGATCGCCTTGCCGACCGGCGACTCGTTCGAGAGCTTGTTCTCCGCGGGATTGGCCTCCGCCGAGCCGACGATGTGGTACTCGACCGTCTTCTTCGCGTCGATGTCGCGCAGCTTCACGGTCGAGCCGATCGAGACTACGTCCTTCTTGACGTCTCCCTTGGCGATCACCCTCGCCGCGCTCAGACGCTCCTCCAGCTGGGCGATCCGGTGCTCGACCATCGCCTGCTCGTTCTTCGCGTCGTCGTACTCGGCGTTCTCGGAAATGTCGCCGAACTCGCGCGCCACCCGGATCCTGTCCGCAACCTCGCGCCGCTTCTCGTTCGACAGGTACTCGATCTCGGCCTTGAGCTTCTCGTAGCCCTCAGAAGTGAGGATGACTTCCTTCACGCCCGGCCTCCTGACCCGCATCGAAAAAAACGCGCCGGCGCTAGCGGCGCCGTCGCGGGCCGGGATTCTACATTCGGGCTCGCCAACCCGTCAACAGGCTCCCTGCGGCTACGATCCCGCGGTGGGCGCCGATCTCGCCAGCCCGTGGTGGATCGGCCAGGTCGCCATCCCGACGCGGCTCGTGCTGGCTCCGATGGCCGGGGTGAGCGTGCAGGCCTTCCGCCGCCAGGGGCGCCGGTTCGGGGCCGGCCTCGTCTGCTCGGAGATGGTCAGCTGCGCGGGCCTGCAGCACCGCAACGAGCGGACGCTCGGGTACCTCCGGATCGCCTCCGACGAGCACCCCCTGGCCGTCCAGATCTTCGGCTCGGAGCCGGCTGTGATGGCCGAGGCCGCGAGCATGGTCGAGGCGGCCGGAGCCGACGTCGTCGACATCAACTTCGGTTGCCCCGTGCGGAAGGTGACGAAGACCGGGGCCGGAGCGACGCTGCTCGACGAGCCGGACCGCGCCGCGCGCATCGTCGAGGCGGTCGCCGGCACCGTCGCCGTGCCCGTCTCCGTGAAGATGCGGCGCGGTCTCGAGGACGGGTCGCGCGCATGCCTCGACGTCGGCCCGCGGCTCGTCGAGGCGGGCGCGGCGGCGCTGACGCTGCATCCGAGGTCGGCGAGGCAGATGTACACGGGCTTCGCCGACCACTCGCTCACGGCCGAGCTCGTCGAACGGGTGAAGGTTCCCGTGATCGCCTCCGGCGACGTCACGTCGCACGGCCAGGCACGGGCGATCCTCGGGACGACCGGGTGCGCGGCGGTGATGGTCGGGCGCGCCGCTCAGGGAAACCCCTGGGTGCTGCGTGAGCTCCTCGAGCCGGACGCACCTCAGCCAACCCGGGGGGAGGTCGCGGCCGAGCTGATCCTCTTCGTCCGGGAGACCGTGCGCGAGCTGGGAGAGCGGCGGGCCGCCAGCTTCCTGAAGAAGTTCTACGGCTGGTACCTCGGGCGGGGCCGGTTCCCCCGGGCGTTCAAGCAGGAGCTCGTCGTCTGCGAGACGACCGCCGAGATCGAGCAGCGCCTGCTCGTCGCCGCACCGGACGCCGCCGACGTCCTCGAGCGCCTCGAGGAGGAGCTGCCGCAGACGGAGGACGTCCTACTCGATCTGCCGATCTCGATCTACGGAGGCGGATAATGCGCGTTCTCGCGGCAAGCGTGCTCGCTGCCGCAGGCGCGGTGGCCGCCACCGGAGCGCTCGCGGGGTCGGACCGCGGCCAGGTGCCCGTAGCCCACGTCGACCCGCGGGTCTACGAGGACACGGCCGGCGGTCGCACCGGACACTTCCTCGTCCGTCTGAGGGCGCGCCCGGACCTGGAGCTGCTCGGGCGCAGCCCGGCAAGCCGTGCGGAGCAGGGCCGGGCGATCGTGGGCGCGCTCCGCGGGGCGGCGGCCGCGAGCCAGCAGGACGTGATCACGACGCTCGCCGGCCAGGGCGCGCGCGTCCGGGCGTACTGGATCGTCAACGCCCTCGCCGTGGAGGGGACACGTGCGGCCGTGGATGCCGTGGCCGGCCGCGCGGACGTGGCCGCGGTCGAGCCGGACCGGGCGTTCAGAGGTCTCATGGGCGATTCCCGCGAGGCCGGGCCCTCAGCCCCGCGCGCGATCGAGTGGAACGTCGAGAAGGTCGGCGCCCCCGGGGTCTGGGCGCTCGGACACAGAGGCGAGGACATGGTCTACGCGAATGCGGACACCGGCGTGGTCTGGGATCACACCGCGCTGAAGAGCCGCTATCGCGGCTGGAACGGCTCCTCGGCGACCCACGACTACAACTGGTGGGACGCGATCCACGCAGACGTCAACGGTGACGGCACCAACCTGTGCGGCTTCGGCCTCAGAGTGCCCTGCGACGACGATCGCGGGTCGCACGGCACGCACACGCTCGGCACGGCGGTCGGTGACGACGGCGCCGGCAACCAGATCGGCGTCGCTCCCGGCGCCAGGTGGATCTCCTGCCGCAACATGGATGAGGGGGTCGGACGCCCGAGCACGTACATCGAGTGCCTCCAGTTCTTCCTCGCCCCGACCGACCTGAACGGCGCCAGTCCCGACCCCGCCAGGCGCCCGCATGCGATCGGGAACTCCTACGCGTGCCCGCCGAGTGAGTCCTGCGCCGTCGGAAGCCTCCAGCAGGCCGTCGATGCGATCCGGGCGGCCGGGATCTTCATCTCGGTCTCCGCCGGGAACGAGGGCCCGAACTGCTCGACGGTGGCGTTCCCGCCGGCCGTCTACGACTCCTCGGTCACCATCGGGTCGACCGACCGGAACGACCTGATCGCGTCCTCGAGCAGCCGAGGGCCCGTCACGGCGGACGGCAGCGGACGGACGAAGCCCGACCTGGTCGCCCCGGGCGTGAGCGTCCGCTCGAGCATCCGCGAGGGCTACGGGACGAAGAGCGGCACCTCGATGGCCTCCCCGCACGTGGGCGCGGCCGCGCTCCTGCTCTGGTCGGGCTTTCCGACCCTCCGCGGCAACGTCGACCGGACGGAGCAGCTGCTCGAGCAGACCGCCGTCAAACTGACGCCGGCAACCCCCTGCGGAAGCGAGGTTCCCTCGCAGGTGCCGAACAACACCTACGGCCACGGCCGGATCGACGTGCTCGCCGCCTATCGCGCGGCCGGAACGCCAACCTCGGCGACGGCGGTCTCCGCCGCGAACGTTGCAGTGCCAGAGGGGAACCGCGGCCGGACGACGCTCACGTTCGCCGTCAAGGTCTCGCCGCCTGCGCAGCAGCCGGTGCGCGTCGCCTACCGAACGACGCCGGGCACCGCGAGACCCGGCGCCGACTACGCGACGGCCTCCGGGACGCTCGTCTACGCGCCGGGCGAGATCGAGAAGCGGGTGCACGTCGGCGTGGTCGCCGACCGCGTCGTCGAGCGCGACGAGACGTTCTTCCTCCGCCTCTCGGCCGCCGGGAGCGCGACGCTCCCGCGAGCGACCCCAGTCGCCACGATCCGAAACGACGACGCCGACCGCACCCCGCCCAGCCTCACCGGCCTGTCCGCCCGCCTCGTGCTCGGCAGACCGCTCGTGCGGTTCATGCTCTCCGAGCCGGCGACCGTGGCCCTGAGCCTCGAGCGGAAAGGGCGCCGGGTGGCGAGCCTCTCCATCGTCGGCAAGGCGGGTCGCAATTCCGCGCCGGTGCGGGTCCGGCTCGCTGCCGGCGACTACCTCGTGCGGGCGGTGCCGCGCGACCGGGCAGGAAATGTGGGCGCGGCGGTGCGCGGCGGCGCGTTCACCGTTCGCTGACGTTCAGCTCCCAGATCAGCCGGAGGCCATCGAGCGTCAGGAACGGGTCGACGACGGAGATCGTGCTCGAATGGGGCGCGATCAGCTCCGCGAGCCCTCCCGTCGCGATCGCCGTTGCCTCGGTGCCGAGCTCGGCGCGGATCCGAGCGACGATGCCGTCGACCTGACCCGCGAACCCGTAGACGAGCCCCGACTGCAGCGCGGTCGCGGTCGTCTTGCCGATCACGCTCGCCGGCTCGACGACATCCACCTTGACGAGCCTCGCGGCCCGCGCGAAGAGCGCGTCCATCGAGATCTCCACCCCAGGGGCGAGGACGCCGCCGACGTAGGCGCCCTCCGAAGAGACGACGTCGAAGTTCGTCGAGGTGCCGAAGTCGACCACGATGCAAGGCGAGCCATGGCGCTCGCGCGCGGCGACCGCGTTCGCGATCCGGTCGGGGCCCACCTCTCGCGGATCGTCGTAGCGGATCGGAATCCCGGTCCTCGTCCCGGGCCCCAGTGTCAGCAGCGCGGCGGCCGTGTACCGCTCCGCGAGCTCCTCGTAGGCCCGTACGAGCTGGGGAACCGTCGACGAGAGGCAGATCCCGGTCAGCGAGCGGGGGTCGAGCAGGCTGCGGACGAGGACGCCGAGCTCGTCGCCCGTCCGGCGCGGGTCGGTCGCGAGCCGCCAGTGGTCGACGAGGAGCTCGCCGTCGTACAGGCCGAGGACCGTCTGCGTGTTGCCGACGTCGACGGTGAGGAGCAAGGGTCGGCGGGGGCTAGCTGCTTGTCCGGGAATTCGCGCACTGCAGGGGATGGCCCCGACCAAGCGGGGCACCGCGGCTGCTCGTCGTTCGTAGCAGCGCTACGGGCGGCGAGCAGACGTGCTGATCCCGCGCAGTGTGTCGGGGCCACCGGCCGGGTCGCGTGAATTTCCAGACAAGCATCTAGGCCCCGACCTAGGCCGCGTCGTCGTCCGAGGTCAGCGGCTCGCCGATCCGTTCCGCCAGCGCCTCCGCCGTCAACTTCGGCTCCTCCCCCTCGCCGCGGAGCTCCTCGACGGTCACGTCGCTCGACGTGTAGACCTCCGCGCGCGGGATCATCCGGCTCGGCCGGTTCTTGTCCCAGACCCAGACGTCCTCGAGCTTGAGGTGGAAGAACGGGTAGCTCGGCTGCGGGACGTAGTTCAGGTCGAGCCGGTTGCAGAGGTAGGTCGCGTCCTGGGTCAGCACGCAGTAGCGGAAGAGCCCGAAGACGGCGGTGTACTCCTTCTTGAGGCGGAGCTCGAGCTCTGCCTCGAACTCGTCGAGCTCGTCCAGGTGCGACATCGATTTCAGTCTAGCTTCGAGAGGAGCGCGGCCACCGGGCCGCGCCCGGGCACGACGAGGCCCGGGTCGAGCTCGGCGAGCGGCTCCAGCACGAAGCGGCGCTCGTGCAGCCGCGGGTGAGGGAGCTCGAGGTCGGGGCCGGCGGCGACCCGGTCGTCGTGGAGGAGCAGATCGAGGTCGATCGTCCGCGGGCCGAGGCGAGGGCCGAGCCGCGTCCGGCCGAGCTCGCGCTCGATCGCGAGCAGGCGGCCCAGCAGCGCCGGCGGCTCGAGCTGGGTCTCGAGCGCGACCGCGGCGTTGACGAACCGGGGCTGGTCGACGTAGCCAACCGGCTCGGTCTCCCGGAAGCTCGAGACGGCCACGACCGAGACCCCGGGCTCGGCGGCGAGGCGAGCGAGCGCTCGCCGGAGCGTGCTCTCACGATCGCCGAGGTTCGACCCGAGGCCGACGTATGCGCGTGCCATCGCTTCATTCTCGCTCGCTGCGGCTACCCTGGCCGCCGTGAAGCGAACGGCCTTCGCCCTCCTCGTCGTGGCCCTGGCGGCCACCTCGCCGGCCGCTGCGCATCGCCTGCGCACCTCGACCCGACCCGTTCCCGCGTCGGCCGGCGTCCTCGACGTGCAGGCGCTCGATCGGAATTCGTTCGCGCTGATCCAGCTCGACCGGGTCCGGGGTCACCTGGCGCTGCCGCTACTTCGTCGAAGCGGCGCTACGCTCGTCGCCGCAGAGCTCGGCCTCTGGCGGTTGCAGCGCGAGATCGCGCGCCAGATCGTGCCGGAGCTCACGCTGGGGCGCACGCTTCGACGAGTCGTCGCCGACCACCCGCTGCGCCGCCCCCGGACCCACCTCCACGCCGGCGATCCGCTGCTCCCGAGCGAGTACTGGCTCAAGGTGGTCGGCGCCAACCGCGTCGAGCCGCCCGGCCCCGGAGTCCCGGTGACGGTGATCGACACGGGCGTCGACCTCTCGCACCCCGAGTTCGACGGCCGTCCGAACACCCTTGCACTGAACCGGCAGACCGTCGTCGGCCCCGACGACGACCACGGCACAGCAGTCAGCTCGGTCGTCGCGGCGCCGGCCAACGGCATCGGCCTCGTCGGTGTCTATCCGGATGCGCTGCTCCAGATCTGGGATGCAAGCCCGCGCGGGGGCGGCAACCTCTCGAACGAGATCCGCGGCATCCTCGCCGGCTCGCGGCGCGGGCCGACCGTGATCAACCTGAGCCTCGGCAGCGAGGAGTTCGACCCGATCGAGGAGGAGGCCATCCTGCTCGCGCTCAGCCGTGGCTCGCTCGTCGTAGCCTCGTCGGGAAACGATTTCCAGGAGGGCAACCC
>JACDAS010000038.1 GCA_013695295.1 Actinomycetota bacterium
GCGGCTCGTTCGTGGGGACGAGCGTCGCCTCATGCGAGTGGGTCGACCATCCGCTGCAGCGCCACAAGCTGATCCGTGAGTCGCTGGGAGGCGGTGTCAACGTCTACCGCCGTCACTTCCAGGTCGAGCGTCCGCTCCGCTTCCGATCGTCCGAGGGCGAGCTCCTGGACGAGGGTGAGCTCTACGGGCGCTTCCGGAAGCGGCCGGCGCCTGCGCGGGCGCAGGACGGGCTGACGATCCTGCTCGTGGGGGAGCTCGCCTACAACCCGGAGCGCGTGCTCGCCTTCGTCGAGCGAGGTCATCGGCTCTTCGGCCTCTGGACACCCGACGGCTGCGGCTTCAATGCCGTCGGGCCCCTGCCGTTCGGACACGTGGAGGAGGTTCCCCGCTCGAGCTGGCAGGACTCGGTGAGGCGCATCCGACCGGACGTCATCTATGCGCTCCTGAACTGGCACGCGATTCCTTTCGCTCATCACGTGCTGGAGAACAACCCCGGAATCCCCTTCGTCTGGCACTTCAAGGAGAGCCCGTTCGCGGCGATCGAGCGCGGGTTGTGGCCCCAGCTCGCGGAGCTCGACCTGCTGTCGGACGCCCGCGCCTACTCGAGCGTCGAGCTGCGGGACTGGTACCAGACGGCCCTGCCGGGAGCCGCTCGCGACGACCTCACGATCGTCCAGAACGGCGATCTGCCCAAGGCGGAATGGTTCGATGCAGAGCCAAGCCAGCGCCTGTCGGAGCGCGACGGCGACGTGCACACGGTCTGCGCCGGCAGGCCGTTCGGGATTTACCCGGAGTTTCTGGCCGAGCTGGCTGCACGCGGGATCCACACGCACTTTCACGGCCCGACCTGGGGCGACTGGTGGCGAGGCTGGATCGATCGGGCGCACCTCCTGGCGCCGGATCACATCCACCTGCACCCGACCGTCTTCCAGCCGGACTGGGTGCGCGTCTTCTCACGCTACGACGCGGCCTGGCTGCACGTCTTCCGGAGCACGAACGGCGGCGATCTGCGGCGTGCCGTGTGGAACGACCTGAACCTTCCAGCGAGGCTCGGGACCTATGCGGCCGCGGGGTTGCCGCTGCTCCAGCCAGACCACGGCAACTCCGTCGTGGCGACTCAGACGCTGGCGCGGGAGCTGGAGATCGGCGTGTTCCTCGACGACGTGGACGCCTTCGCGGACACGCTGACCGACGCTGCGGAGATGGCGCGCCGCCGGGATGCGATGTGGCGCGTGCGGGAGGAGTTCACCTTCGACAGGCACGTCGACCGCCTCGTTGAGCTCTTTCGTCGCGCTATCGCCGCGCGTGAGCGCTCGGATGGGGGCCCGCGAAGCGTGCATCCCAGGGCTTGGGAGCACTCACCTGCTGTACGATCAGCCGCGCCCCAGTCACGTTCTTGACCCCGTGATAGACGCCGGCGGGTGAGACGACGCTCTCGCCTTCGGCGACCTCGACGTGGCGGCTCCCGATTCGGATCCGGGCACGCCCCGATACGACCGTGAGGACGTGCTCCGTCTCCTCGTGGCGATGAGCCGGGACCTCCCCGCCGGGGCCGAGACAGAGGAGCTCCACGGTCAGCGACTCCGCAGCCACGACCGTCTCGCAGGCGAAGTTGTCTGCCTTGAAGCGGGCACGCTCGGCCGGCCGTACGAGCTGAAGCGGGGCGTCCGGCGAGGCGTCCGGGCCCGGCCCGAGCTCCCCGGGCGGGACGTTTTCCGGATCGAGGGTCGCCTGGGCTGCCCTCAAGGCGGCGGCGACGGGGTGGGCAAGGACGCGCTCCAGCCGGCCGTCCGGCCGGGGCGACAGATCGAAGAGCCCCCCGTCGAAGAACGCGGTCGGATCTTCCCAGTCCGGTGAGGTGACGATCGGATACAGGCAGATCCCCTGCAAGTCGACTCCGAGCTCGAGCGCCCTAGCGGCTTCGCGCGCGAGGAAGTCGATCCAGCCGGCACGCGACTCGCCCGACGAGCCCGTCTCCGCCAGCACGAGGGGACCCCCGTACCTGCGCTCGACGGCGTGGAGCAGCTCGGACAGCGGGACCCAGTGCGGATCGTCCCAGTCGAGCGACCGCTGGGGCTCGTCCGGCAGCGAGATCGTCCACTGGTTGCCGGAGTAGTAGTTGAGGCCGACGATGCCGAGGTGCGCGCGTGAGCCGCCGAGCTCGGGCTCGCGCCGGCCGGCGAGGAGATCGAACGCCTCGGTGACGACGTTCTCGTTGAAATCGTCGGCCTGTGCCTGGAGGTCGGGCCGGCCCGCGGGCGCGTGCAGCCGTACCAGCGGCTCCACCGCCAGCATCCGCGCCTCCGGATCGACGTCCCAGATCGCCTCCGCTCCTGCAATCGCCGCCCGCACGAGAGCTCGCTTGACGGCCGGGCCCTCGCCCTGTCCGAAGGGAGCCATGTAGCCGACCTCGCCGGCCGCCCCCGCGTTGTAGGAGATCTCGTTGACGGGTGTGAAGAAGGTCGGCCCGTCGGTCTCGTCACGCACGACTGCCGCGACCGCGCGGGCGAAGGCCGCGAAGCGATCCACGAACGCCGGCGCGAACAGGTCGACGTCGTCCGGGTAGCCGTAGTGCATGAGATCCGAGACCTGCACGATGCCCGCGTCGCGTGCGTGGCCGGCGAGCCGCCGGACGTACTCGAGGTCGATCGTGCCGGCGCGGTCGAGGATCGGCCAGCGAGCAGACTCGCGGACGGCGAGGATGCCTTCGTTCCGGCAGAGCTCGTAATCTTCACGGGCCTGCACGTCGTGCTGTGTCGCCGCAATCACGTCGAGTCGCTGTCCCTCCGTCGTCCGATGGGTCGAGCACTCGAATCCTCCGAGGAAGAACGAGGGGAAGAGCCTGCTCATCGGAGCACCTCGTCGAAGAGCCGCTCCCACCGCGGCACGATCACGTCGACGCTGTACTCCCGCTCGACCCTACGACGCAGCGCGGTCCCCAGGCGGCGCCGCAGCCCCTGATCGTCGAGCAGCCGGCAGAC
>JACDAS010000046.1 GCA_013695295.1 Actinomycetota bacterium
CAGCGGGGCCTGGAAGGGCGGGATCACCTGCACCCCGTCGAAGAGCTCGCGGGAGCCGGCGACCAGCTCGCGCGCAATCTCGAGGCCGACCTCGCGGCCGGCCGCCCCGGCGTTGCGAAAGCGCTCCTGCACAGGGTCGGGCACGACGATGCCGGGGACCTCGTTGTGGAGGCGAAGGGCAAGCGCGTAGTTCGTGACGTAGAAGACGCCGAGCAGGACCGGCACCGGCCAGCTCCCGCCCAGGCGCTTCCTGAAGCGCTCGGCATACTCGAGGTCGAAGAGCACCTGCGTGATCGCGAAGCTCGCGCCGGCTTCGAGCTTCTCCTCGAAGCGACGGAGCTCGAGGTCGAGATCGTCGGCGGACGGGTTGACCGCGACCCCATAGAAGTAAGAAGTCGGCGCGTCGATCGTCTTCCCCGCGTAGGACTCGCCCTCGTTTAGCCGCTGCATGATCCGGCAGAGGCCGATCGAGTCGACCTCGTAGACCCCTTGGGAGCCGGGGTAGTCACCGATGTCAGGCGGGTCTCCCGTCACGGAGAGCACGTTCCGCACCCCGGCCGCGTGGGCGCCGAGCAGCATCGACTCGAGGCCCATGATCGTCGAGTCGCGCGGAGTCAGATGCGGGATCGTCTCCAGGTCGCAGGCGCCCTCGATCGCGACCGCCGCCATCAGCGCGCTCATCCGCGCCCGCGCCGTCGGGTTGTCGTTGATGTCGACGAAGCCGACGTTCGGCGAGGCGGCGAGCTGCCGAGAAAGCTCGAGCATCCCGTCGCTCGTGCCTCCCTTTGGCGGGTTGATCTCGACCGACGTCGTCCACTGGCCTTCGGCGAGCGTGCGGGCAAGCCTGGTCTCCTCGGGCCTCGGCGCGCCGGCGGCGGGGAGCAGCCGCTCCGAGACGAAGATCGGCGTCGTCGTGGGCCGGTCGGCCTCGAGCGCGTCGCGGATCGCCTGGATCTGGAGCGGGGTTGTCCCGCAGCAGCCGCCCACGAGCAGCGCTCCCAGGTCGCGCGCGTGGGCCGCGAACTCGCCGAAGTACTCGGGGTCGGCGTGCGGGAAGACGATCCGATTCCCCCAGCGACTCGCGAGGCCGAGGTTGGGCAGGGCCGCGAGTGGTAGGCCGCAGCCCTCCATGCCGGCCAGGGCCTCGAGGACCGACTGGGGGCCCGCGCCGTGGTTGGCGCCGACCGCGGCGAGCCCGAGCCGTGCTGCCAGCCCGCTCGCCTCGCGCGCAGTCGCGCCACCCGGGGTCTCCCCGTCCTCGTCGAAGGTGAGCAGGGCGACGATCGGCAGCGCCGAGACGCCGCGGACGGCGTCGATCGCCAGCTCGAGCTCGGCCAGGTCGAAGAAGGTCTCGACCATGAAGAGGTCGACGCCCCGGCCCTCGAGGACTGCGGCCTGCTCCGCGAAGGCGGCCGCCGCGTCGAAGCCCGGAGGCGTCTCGCCGAGTGGGCCGATCGAGCCGGCGATAAAGACCTCCCGACTCGCCATCTCCCGGGCCTCGCGGGCGAGCTTGACCGCGGCCGAGTTGATCGGCCGGAGTTCGTCCTCGAGGAAGTGCGCGGCGAGCTTGGGGCGGTTCGCCCCGAAGCTGTTGGTCTCGATCAGGTCCGCGCCAGCGTTGATGAAGCTGACGTGGACTGAGACGACGCTCTCCGGCGCGCGCAGGTTGGCCTCCTCCGGGCAGCGAAGTCGCGCGACGGCGCTCGAGACGAGGGTTCCCATGCCGCCGTCGCAGACGATTGGGGGCCCGCTCGCGAGGCGCTCGAGGAAGCGGCTGGCCACGCGGCCACTGTACTGGCGGCCCTGGTGGAAGCTCTTAGGGGCCTGTCCGAAAAGTGTGCCGGGCTCCTGCCGCGCGACAATCGGCGCGCTTGCTTTCCGCACGGCATGAGCGCAGCACCCTTTCCGGACAGGCCCTAACGAACCTTTCCGCGTCCCGGGTCAACCGTAGTCGTGAACCACCGATCGAGGGATGGATCAACCGCTCGCCGTGAAGGCATGCTGGGACGAGCAGTATCCGGAGAGCCCCGATGCGGCGGGGGCCAACGGAACGACAGCGGGATGGGGGGTGCGGTACCCCCCGATCCGCCTCAAGCTCTGGAGGTCGTCTGCCGATCACCGGAGGAGGCTCGCATGTGGCCCGGGACTGACGGCAACCATTCCTGCGGCACTGAGTCTCGAGC
>JACDAS010000047.1 GCA_013695295.1 Actinomycetota bacterium
CCTGGCGGTGTGTTGCTGGCTCAGGTCGAGGAATGGGACCCGCCGGTACCGATGAGTACCGTGCTGTCGCAGATCGACCCGGCAGAGAATGCCAGAGCCGACTTCGAAGCGGGCGTCGTTCGGATCACCGCTAACGAGTATGAAACCGCGCTTGCGGTGGCGGCTGGACGCGCGACCTCGACTGGCTGATCTGTCGGCGCTAGCCTCGCGTCTTGAGCTCACCGCAGCCTGACCAGCCGACGAGTTACACCACGTCCTGGGACTTGTCTGGCTGTGATTTTCTTCATGTCGTCCTTCAAGCGCGGCCTTTCCGATTGGTCTCCGCGTGTGGCAAGACAGAGCACGGCAAACGCCTCGCCCGGCCAAGAGCGGGACTGGGATGCCCTGATCGAGGCGAGGCGATTTGATGCTCGGACTACCCGACCCCCATCTGGCTTGTTGCCCTATTCGTTGCCCTGTCGCCCTCAGTAGGGGCCTGGCTCCATCAAGATGTGCCTTGTTTGCAGGCCTTTCGCGGAGTGGCCCCGGGAGGAGTCGAACCTCCGCGCGCGGATTCGAAGTCCGCCGCTCTATCCGCTGAGCTACGGGGCCGTGGAACGAGGGTGGCGGACGGGATTCGAACCCGCGACCACCGGGACCACAACCCGGGGCTCTACCAACTGAGCTACCGCCACCGCGCGCCTGCCAACAGGATACCGCCGGTCGCTCCAGGACAGGCGCCTAGGCCAGCGGCGTCTCGTCCAGGCGCCGGGTCAGCTGCTCCAGCGACTCGTAGACCGCGATCGCGCCGGCCTCGCGGAGCTCCTGGTCTGAGAAGCCTCCGGTCAGCACGCAGATCGTCGGCACGCCCGCGCGCGCGCCGGCCTCGACGTCCCAGTTCGTGTCGCCGACGAGCACCGCCTCGCCGCCTCCCGCCTTCGCGCGCGCGGCGACGACGAGGTCTGGCTCCGGTTTCGTCGCCTCGACGTCATCCGAGGTGGTCCAGCCGTCGACGAGCTCTCTGGCCTGGAGCTTCTCGAGGTAGTACTCGAGCTGGTTGGCGGGCGCCGAGCTCGCGAGCACGACCCGGTGGCCCCGATCCTTCAGCTCCCGGACGAACGCACGGGCGCCAGGCAGCGGCTCGGTCTCTTCGATCAGCTCGAGGTAGAGCTGCTTCTCGGCCGCGCGGATCGCGTCGCCGCTTCGCTCCTCGACCTCCGCGCCCCCCGAGCGCCGGGACGAGCTGGTCGCCGCCCATGCCGATCGAGCGGTGCAGGCGCCAGAGGGGCAACACGATGCCGTGCTGTCGGAATGCGCGGTACCAGGCGACCGCATGCTGGTAGTTCGAGTCGACGAGGGTACCGTCGAGGTCGAGGAGTGCCGCTAACCCCACGCCGCTACTTGGAGATCGTCAGGCTCGCGCAACTCGACGCGCTCTTGTTGCCGCCCCGGTCGAAGGCCTGCACACAGTGCGTCAGAGCGCCGACCAGCGTCGCCGGGGGTTTCCAGAGCATGAAGTACGTCGTATTCGGCTTCGTCTCGGTGAAGCCGGTCCGGATCGTCCTGAGGGCTCGACTGCCGCGCTTGATCGTCTCCGTGATCCGCACTTGACCGCTGTTGTCGGAGACCTGGGACACGAGCTTGAGCTGCTGTCCGCGCCGCCCCTTGCTGGCGAGCGCCTTCGCCCGCGGCCGCACCGTGTCCGCGACGACCGGCCCCACGGCGCCCGAGACCGAGAGGATGCCGGCGCCGTACAGGTTGTCCTTGCCCGGCGGGCCGGCGTCGACCGCCTTCTGCTCGAGGAACGCCTGGATCGCGTTCGCGTCGAAGGTGGGGTTCTGCTGCTTCACGAGAGCGGCGGCGCCGGCCACCTCTGGCGCGGCCGCCGAGGTGCCCGCGAAACCGCCCTCGCCGCACGTGCCCGCGGCGCCGTAGGTGCCCGATGACTCGCTGTCGTGCCCGGTGAGCTCAGGCTTGATCCGGCCGTCGATGGTCGGCCCCTGCGAGCTGTAGGGCTCGAGAACGTTATTCGTGACGCAGGCCGCGCCAACAGCGAGCGCGGCCGGCGAGCTCGCGGGATCGGTGACGCTGCCGGCGGCGACCTGGTACTGCAGCGGCGGTGCCAGATGGGCGAAGAGGTCGAGGCGCGGGCTCCCCACGACGCGGAAGCCGCCGACCAGGAGACTGAAGGAAGCCGTGGGCCCGGCGTTCGCATAGCAGAGCCCTTCCACCGGCGGGGTACCCCCCGTCTGTGCGGTCTTGGACGCGGCGACGATCTGTCCGGTCGTCGAATAGAAGAGGCCGAGGTCGAAGTCCGAGATCGAGCTCGGCCATTCGTCCCACTTCAGCGTCGCGCACACCGTCGCGCCCTGCTCGATCTGAAAGGAGTTGCCCTCGTCGGTGCCGGCGAAATTGTGGAAGCCGTTGCCATCGGGGTCTCCGTACGCCCCGGACCAGTGATCCTGCGCCGCGTTGCCGGCAGCGTTCACCCAGAGGATCCCGCTGCCTCGGGCGTCGGCGACCGCCGACCCGGCGATGCCACTCCCGTCGCCGCGACCCGAGAACGGGAAGGAGGCGGAGAAATTGACGATCTGCGCGCCCTGGCTCCTCGCGTAGGCCTCGGCCTGAGCGAGCTCGACCTCGGTACCGATGCAGATCAGCAGCAGCTTCGCTCCCGGAGCCATCTCGTGGACGATCTCGGCGACCGCCGTCCCGTGATCCGTGGCGAGGTCGAACGTGCCGCGGCAGAAGTCGGCTCTGTCGAGCTTCGCCGGCAGATCGCCGGCCGCCTGGCGCTGCGGGAGCCCGCCGAAGCCGCCGTCGATCACAGCCACCTTCACGCCCGCGCCCGTAACGCCCTGGCGATGGAGACGAAGGGCGTTGCTCGCCGCGACCTCCTCGCCGGGCACTGCGTCGAGGGTCAGGTACTCCGGGGAGCGGACGAAGCGGACGTCCATCCGTCGCGCGACCGCGGCGAGGGCGGAGACGGGCAGGAGCACCTGCAGGTGCCGGCCGGCCCCGGCCTCGATCCGGCCGGCGGCCGCTAGCGCCGCACGGACGGGCGCGACCCGAGTGGCCTCCACGATCACCCGCACGCGGCCACCGACGGTCCGAAGGCGAGTCGAGCGCGCCGTTCGCAGCGCGGCCACCGCGCCGCTCGCGCGCTGGAGCCGCACGAGCTGTGCGAGCCGGTCGTCGAGCTTCTGGAGGCCCGCCGTTCCGGAGGCGGGCCGGGCGAGCGCGCCGACCGGAGCCTGCTCCACGAGGCCGTCCGCGGCTCCCGCGGCGCCACCCTGCGCGGCGAGGATTGTGCAGCCCACGAGCGCGAGCGCGGCCAGGGCATGCACGACGATCTGCTTGGGACTCATGGACGACCTCTCTCCCGGACGACGGCGGCCGTCCCTCCTCGGGCGCGTAGCCGGTACCCCTTGTAGCGGAGCGGCGGCGGGGCCGCAAGGCAGGCGTCAGGGGAACACGTGAACTCGGACACCTCTGGGCGTCCGGCGCTAGGGAACGGGTACGGCGGTCACGACGACGTTCTCGCGATACCGGCCGATCGCCTCATCGAAGGGGCCCCCGCAGGTGACAAGCACGAGCCTCGCGGCGCCCCGCTGGGAATACACGCTCGTCGGCAGCAGGCTCTTCGGGTAGTTCCGCACGGACACGACGCGGTAGGCGAACGAGCGGCCGTTCGCCGTCGTCACCCGGACCCGATCGCCGATCTTTGCCTCGTGCAGCCGGAAGAACGCCCCCGGGCCGGCCCGGGCGCTGTCGACGTGGCCGCTGATCAGGATCGACCCCGAGCGTGCGCCCGGGGCCATCCCGTCGCGCCACCAGCCCGTGCGCCCGATGGTTGGCGGCACGCCGAGCGCGCCCTTCGCGATGTCGATCCCGACGGGCGAGACCGGCGCGTCGACGGCGATCGACTCGACGCGGACCCGTACCGGCGCGAGACCCCCGGCGCCGGGGTTCGCCACCGTCCGCCCCGCCTCCCCGCGGCCGGTGAGGATCAGTGGGGCGGAGAGCGCAGTCTCCGCCGTCAACCCGCATGCGGTCTCCACCTCGGCGACTGCAGCAGAGGCCACGAGGCGCTCGCGGTAGGTGTAGAACCCCGCTCGGGCAACCTCCACCCCGGGCGACCTGATCTCGCCGTCCCCCCGGGCGTAGACCCGGCCGCGCCAGAAGGGCGCGCGGTCGCAGCGGATGGCGCTCCGGGAGGCGAACGGGCCGTGCAGCTCGACGTCGATCGCGGCGGCCGTGCGGCCGAGGCCGGTGACCCGGATCCGGTCGAAGATGTGGGATCCGCGTCGCACGACCTCGCCCGAGACGACGGTCGTCACCGCGGGCGCAGCCTGCGCGAACGTCGTCTCCGAGGCCTCTCCGCACCGTGTGGTGGCTGCGGCGCTCACGGGGCTCCCGGCGATCGACTCCTGGTAGGTGTAGTGCCCGGCGCGCTCGAGCACGACGGGCGGCGTCGTGTACGTGCCGTCACCGGTGGCGACGAACGAGCCGATCCAGTAGGGCTTGCCCGAGCAGCGGATGCCGTCGGCCCGGGCGAAGGGGCCCCAGAGGACGACCCGGACCGGCACGCTCAGTGCGCCGAGCCCGCTGACGACGACCGTGTCCCTGATTCGCGCGCCGGGGCGAGTCGTCTGCGCGCTCACCTTCGTCCGGAGCTGCGGCTTCCCGATCACGACCGTCGTCTCCGCCGCCTCTGCGCAGGGGGTCTGCGTCGCCCGAACGAACCCGGCCGCGTCGATCCGCTCCCGGTAGGCGTAGAAGCCCGGGACGGTCAGCGTGACGGGCGCAGTCGTGTACTCGCCGTCGCCTTCGACCGCGAGCGACCCCGTCCAAACGGGCTTCGCGTCGCAGACGATCGCCTCGCTGGTCGCGAACGGCCCGTGCAGCTCGGCGTGGACGGTCGCCCGCTGCCCCGCGAGCCCCTCGACGAGAACGCGGTCGCTGACCTCGGTGCCCGGCTCGACCCGGGCCGCGCTGACGATCGTCCGCACCCGCGGTGCCGCCTCGACCACGAAGCTCTCCGAAGGCGCCCGGCACGGAGTGGTGAGGCCGATGTGGACCGCGTCCCCTGGGACGACCTCCTCGTAGGTGTACCAGCCAACCTGGTCGAAGGTCGCAGGCGGCGTCGCGAAGACCCCCGGGCCCGCCGCGGTGAAGGAGCCTCGCCAGGCCGGCTTGCCGTCGCAACGAATCGCCGCCTCCGACGGGAAGGGGCCGTAGATCCGCACGGACACGCTCGCCCTCCAGCTCGGCAGCGCCCCGGAGATCGTCACCCGGTCCCGGCTCGGCTCGCCGACCGCGACACGATCCGGAACGGCGGCCGTCGACACCGTGATCCGGGCCTTCGCGACCGGCGCCGTGACCACGGCCGCCACCGTCTGCGATCCGGGCGCGACCAGACGCTGGCCGTTCCGGGCCGCCGCCGGCACGGAGGGTCGGAAGACCCTCGGCAGGGTCGACGGAACCGGCTCGGTGGTGACCGACAGGCGCAGCGCCGCGGCAGTGGGCGTGAACGGAACGCGCGCGACCCCCGCCTCGTTCGTCTGCACCGACTCGAGCACCTGGGCGCTCCCTGAGGCGAGCGCAAGCCGGAGGTTCGGGACCGGTTCGCCCGTGGCCGAGAGCACGCGGACGGTCGCGGTCGCGGCACGTCCGGCGCGCAGCTGCCCGACGACCCTGGACTCGATCCGGTAGGGGCCGTGAAGCCGCGCCGACTCGGCCGCGATGCGCCGGTAGATGGAGACGACCCCGGGCCCGAGCGCGACCGGATCGACCTCGCCCGGGCGAGCGTCGCCCATCAGCGAGTGGACGTAGAGCATCACCGCCGCCTGCTGGTCGGGGTTCGTACTCCGGCCGTACTGCCACACCGCGTAGGCGAGGCGCCGCTGGCTCTCGAGGGGCACGAACTCGTTCTCTCGGTTGCGCAGAGCCCCCTCCACCTCCCGGAAGTCGTAGGAAGCCGACGGGTACCAGAAGCGAAGGTCGATGCAGAATGTGCGGGCCTCGCCCGGCACGGCGCCGCGAAAGTCGCCGAACCACCGGATGCCGTAGCGATACGTCTTGTAGTAGCCGATGCCGAGCGTGCCGCAGATGTTCCGGCCCTCCCGGGAGCAGGGATCGTCGGAGTTCGGCGGCTCGGCCCCGAGCGAGG
>JACDAS010000085.1 GCA_013695295.1 Actinomycetota bacterium
CTCTGCCAGGAGAGGCGAGCTTGCGCTCCCCGGAGCCGTCGGAGTTGACGACGAACAGGCTTTTGAAGTTCCTGTAGACGATCTGACCGTTCTTTCCCGGAGTCGTCGCCTGCGCGAGGGCGGCCACACCTCCCGTGACGACCGCGGCGAGGGCGACTACCGTGAACACTGCTTTCGCTCGATTCGTCACATCAGCCTCTCTTCTCGTTTGGACGCCTTGCACTGCCGCGGTCGTCAGGCTCTGAACCGCGACTGGTTGACGACCTTGAAGTAGCCACCACGTCACCGTACGCGCTCATCATGGGACCGCCCACTACCGGGGCCCTACCGAACGGCTACCGTCCCGCGCGTGCTCGAGTTCCGCATCCTCGGGCCGCTGGAGGTCGTCGGAGAGCGGGGGCCGGTTCAGCTCGGCGGCCCCAAGCAGCGTGCGACCCTCGCGATCCTGCTCCTCGGCGCGAACCGGGTCGTCTCCGTGGAACGCCTGGCGGATGACCTCTACCGGGGTGCCGCCCCGGTCACGGCCGTCACGCAGGTGCAGCGACAGGTCTCCGAGCTCCGAAAGGCGTTGGGAGACGCCCGCTCGATCGAGACCCGCTCGCCGGGGTACGCCTTGAGACTCGCGCCCGGCCAGCTCGACCTCGAGCGGTTCGAGCGATTGACCGAGCAGGCCGCGCGCTCCCTACTCGCCCGGGACACGGGGCTCGCGGCGGATCTCCTTCGCGAGGCGCTGGGGATCTGGCGCGGCGCGGCCCTCGCGGATCTCGCCGGCGAGCCCTTCGCCCAGATCGCGACCGGCCGGCTCGAAGAGCTACGGCTGGCGGCGCTCGAGCAGCGGATCGACGCAGACCTCGCTCTGGGTCGACATTCGGAGCTGATCGGAGAGCTGGAGTCGCTCGTGGCCGAGCATCCGCTACGCGAGCGACTCGCCGCGCAGCTGATGCTCGCCCTCTACCGCTCGGGAAGGCAGACGCAGGCGCTCGACGCCTACAGGCGGACGCGCGAGGCCCTCGTCGATCAGTTCGGGATCGAGCCTGCCCCCGCGCTCCACGAGCGACAGCGGGCGATCTTGAGCCACGACCCGTCGCTCGACCTCGATCGAGACCGCCCCGTCGAGGCCGCTGAGCGGAAAGGCGCCGTGCTCGTCGTCCCCTCGGAGGCAGAGGAGGTCGGCCCGCTCCTCGCGATCGGGGAGCCGCTCGCGAGGAGCGCCCGCGAGCTGATCGTCACACGGCTACTTCGCGATCCCGATGAGCTGCGCGTAGCCGCAGCCGCGCTGGAGGCGCGACGCGCGTCGGTGGACGTGAGCACGCGAACGGCAGCGTTCACGACGGTCGATCCGGCGCACGAGGTCGTCCGGCTCGCGCAGACCTACGACGCGAAGCTCGTGCTGCTCGATGCTCCTCCCGATCTGGACGCACCGAGGCTTCCGCGAGACCTGGCGGGGGTCCTCGAGCGCTCGCCCGCCGACGTAGGGGTCCTCTCGGGCGGCGAGATCGAGTGGGAGCCGGACGCACGCGTCGTCGTACCTTTCGGTGGAGCCGAGCACGACTGGGCGGCACTGGAGGTCGCCGCCTGGCTCGGGTCCGCGACGAGGGCCCGGCTTCGCCTGGTCGGCACGGGCGCAGTGGAGGGTCGGCGCGACGCCAGCAGGCTGCTGGCAGACGCGGCGCTCGCGGTGCAGCGCCTGGCCGGCGTCTCCTGCGAGCCCCTGCTCGTCGACCCGACCGAGGAGGCGCTCCTCGACGTGGCCGAGCAGGCCACGCTGATCGTCGTCGGCATCTCGCCCCGCTGGCGGCGGGAGGGGCTCGGCGCGCCGCGGCGAGCACTCGTCCGCAGAGCAGCTCCCCCGACCCTGGTTGTCCACCGGGGGCTGCGGCCCGGAGGGCTCGCCCCCGTCGCGAGCGGCACGCGCTTCACCTGGACGATCGAGGCGCGCTCCGGCAGCTAGGAACTCGTTCAGAATGACGCTTCATCGGCGGCTCAAGGGCTTCATTTGAAACGAGCTCTCAGAGCCGCTCAGAGGGTGCAGGACGCCTCGACCTGGGCGATGTAGTTCGCGTACGCCTGCGCTCCACCGTGCGCGTTCGCCCGCGGTGCTCCGCCGTCGTAGAGAGCCACCGCCGCCACGACCTCCGTGTCCGGGCGAACCGCGAAGAGCAGGTTCTTGCCGACGGTATACGACCAGATCTTGCCGCCGGCCATGCCCCATCGCGATGGTCTCACCTCGCTGCCGTAGGCCCGCTTCAGCTGCCCGAGGGTCGAGCACGGGCCGACGCCCTTGGCCGTCCTGTAGTCCCGGTTCCAGGTCGTGAGGATGATCGCCCGCGCGCCTTTCGAGGGGAAGTAGACCGCCACCTTTGGATCCTGGAAGGCAAACCCGGGGTAGTCGGGCTCTGTCAGCGTCTGCGCGCGCCAGCTGCCGAAGCGCTGCTTGTAGGCGTCCGCGGTCAGGCCGAGCTTCGCGCCCGCGATCGCGCTCTGCGAGATCGACGGCGGCGGTGCAGACGATCCACCGCGGGTCGCGAGGACGCCGCCGATCGACGCTCCCGCGGCGGCGAGAACGGCGAGCGCGCCCACGGCGTAGCGTCGGCGGGGGGGCCTGCGAGGTCTGAGCGCCTCCCCGTGCACGGCCGCCTGCGCCGCCTCGACCAGCTCGGTGCAGGTCGAGTACCTCTGGTCGGGCGACTTCGCGAGCGCGGCCGCGAAGACGCCGTCGAGCGCCTCCGGCAGCTCGGGCCGGACGTCCGAGAGCAGCGGCGTCGACTCGTTCAGATGCGCGAAGACCACGGCGAGCTCACTCTCGCCCGCGAACGGGCGGACTCCGGCCAGGCACTCGAAGAGGACGCAGCCGAGCGAGTAGACGTCGGCCCGGTGGTCGATCGCGCCGCCCGTGATCTGCTCCGGCGAAACGTAGTCGATCGTCCCGACGAAGCCACGGTCGCCCGTGAGGCTGCTGACCGAGGAGACGTGCCGGGCCAGGCCGAAGTCGCAGACGTATGCAGCCTCCCCGGCCACCCCGGCGGCAAGCAGGATGTTCCCCGGCTTGACGTCGCGATGGACGAGCCCCGCGGCGTGCGCCGCATCGAGGGCACCGGCCACCTGCGCGATCAGCCGCAGCGTTCGCTCGGGCTCGAGCGCGCCCTCGCGGCGGAGCAGCTCGCGCAGGTCCGACCCCTCGACGTAGGCCATCGCCAGGTAGAGCCGACCCTCCTCCTCCCCGAACGTGAGGGTCGGGACGATGTGGGGATGGTCGAGGGTCGCAGCGATGCTCGCCTCGCGCAGGAACCGCTGCCGGAAGCGCTCGTCGTCGGTCAGGTCCGGGGCGAGCAGCTTCAGCGCGACACGCCGCCTCGGCGTCGGGTCGTCGGCGAGGTAGACCGCACCCATGGCGCCCTGGCCGATGAGCGCCCCGAGCCGGAAGCCGGCAATCACCGTGCCTGAGAGCACCTCCGGCGGCATCGCGTGAATCAAGTCTCGCAGGGGGCCGTTTCGAGGGCAAACCGCCGCGCGCCGGCGGCAACCTCGTCGCGCCCCCGGCCGGGCGCGCTGTGCCGTTCGGGAAGGCCCGCGGGCCTTGCGCCCGGCGGCTCACGGATACTCGGCGCACCTGCCCGGCTGCCGACATCGCACCGACTCGCCGGCCTACGCCGCCGCTCCCGGCTGCCGTTCCGGGCTCGCCGAGCTGTGAAGGCTGGAAACGCCGGGCGGTCCATCCGGCATAGACCGGTTGAGGTCGATCCTCGCCGGCGGGAGCGTGGACGACGGCCGCGGCGCCTACGTGCATGCCAGGAGGCTGCACGACGGGTCGAACTCGACGTTCGTCGTCGAGCACGACGCCGGGCTTCCCGCCTACCAG
>JACDAS010000099.1 GCA_013695295.1 Actinomycetota bacterium
CTCCTCCTGCTCCGCCTCCTCCGGCTCCGCGGAAGCCCCCGCCGGTCTACCGCGGCGGCAAGTCGGCCCCGGCCCCGGCGGTTGCGAAGCCGAAGCCCGCGTTCGCTGCCGGGAAGACGAAGCCCGCGGCGCCGGTGGTGCGTGCGGCCCGGCCCCCGAAGCGTCCGGTTCCGTCTCCCGCGGTTGCCAGCGCTCCGCCGACGCTCGAGGATCCGGGGCGCCTCACCGCGCTCGCGAGCTCTGGCACGACCGGTGATTCCTCATCGTCCACGTTGCTGATCGGAGGCATCGGGCTTGCGTTGCTGCTCCTTGGCGCAGCGGCGATCCCGGCGCGGGCACTCGGCGGCTCGGTCGTCCTCGGGCGCTTTGCCGAGCGCCACCGCTTCGACGTGGCGACGCTCGGGCTGGCGCTCCTGACCGGGATCCTGATCGCCCTCGTCATGACCTCTGGAACCGGCTGAGCCGTGCGCACGCGGCTCCTTCTCGGCTGCGCCCTCGGCCTCGTCGCGCTTCTCGGAGCCGCCGGCGCTCTGGCACATCCGCCGACGCTGGCGGGCGTGCCGCCCAGCATGACCGTCAATGCCACCTCCCCGGCGGGCGCGGTGGTCACCTACGCGCTGCCGACCACGACGCATCCGCCCCCGGTCAGGATCAGCTGCAGCCCGGAGAGCGGCACGATCTTCCCCTTCGGCCGGACGACCGTCGTCTGTCTCGGAACCGACCAGGGCACGAACGAGACGACGACAGCCACCTTCGCGGTCACGGTCGTGGACACGCTCGGGCCGGTGTTGTCCGGCTTGCCCGCGGCGCTCGGGGTGGAGGCGACCGGGCCGCGCGGCGCGACCGTCGGCTACACCCTCCCGGGTGCGGTCGACGCCGTCGACGGGCCTCGCCCGGTCGAGTGCAGGCCCCCGCCCCGGACCCTCGTCGCGATCGGGACCGCGACGGTCACGTGCCGCGCGGTCGACACCCGCGGGAACGTCGGCGAGGCGAAGCTCGCCGTCAGCGTGCGAGACACGAGGGGGCCGGTCTTCCAGCGCGTGCCGGCCGACATCTCGCGGCAGGTGGACGGACCGGGCCCCGTGAAGATCTCCTACCGGCCTCCGATCGCCACGGACACCGTCGACGGCCGGATCGGAAAGGTCGAGTGCGACCCCGCCCCGGGGGCGTCCTTCCCGATCGGTGCGACCACGGTCACGTGCACCGCGAGCGACTCGGCCGACAACGAGTCGGAGGTGTCGTTCGAAGTCGAGCTGACCGACTCGACCGCGCCGCCGGCGGTCGGACGGCTCGCCGGCAAGACGGAGGGGAAGGCGATCGAGCTCACGTGGCGCCTGTCCGAATCTCTCGACGTCGCAGGCGTACAGCTGACGCGCTTCCCGGGGCGGGGCGGAGCGAAGTCGACTGTCCTCCTCGACGGACTCGCGACGTCCTACTCCGACGACGAGGTGAGGGCCGGCGTTCGCTATCGCTACGTGGCTGTCACCTACGACTACGCCGGCAATCGGAGCGCCGGGGTCGGCACCGCCATGACCCTGCTCCGGCCCTCCCGGTTCACACCCCCGGACGCAACCCGCGTGACCGGGCCCCCGCTCATGCGCTGGCCCACGGTGGCGGGGGCGAGCTACTACAACTTCCAGCTCTTCCGGCGCGGCGTCAAGATCCTCAGCATCTGGCCGGCCGCCCCCCGGCTGCAGCTGAGGCCGGCGTGGACGTACGGGGGCAAGAGCTATCGCCTGACCGCGGGGCCCTATCGGTGGTTCGTGTGGGCCGGCTTCGGCCCGCTGCGGCTCGCGCGGTACGGGCCGCTGCTCGGCCAGAACTCGTTCGTGCTCGTCGCGCCCGACGTCGGCGCCTGAACGCTCCAGGCTCCTCGCGGACGCCTCGGAGACGCCTCGCAGATACCTCGGAGGAGTGTCAGAGGTAGCTAGGAGGTTCTAGCGGCCGCTCGCGCGCAGCGGGAAGTACGGCGGGGAGCCTACGAAACCGATTCTCGGAGGGCCGCCGGCCCGGCCCTCGGCCATCGCCAGGGCGGCGCCGACCCCGTGGGTCGGGATGAAGCCGAGTTGCTTGGCCGACAGGGCGTCTCGACAGCCCGCGATCAGGACCGCGCCGAGGCGCCCGAGCGCCGGCGTGCAGGCGGCCCAGTCGGCGAAGGGCAGCCGAGGGTGGCAAGTTCTCCCGGCCCGGTAGGCCGCGATCGCACGCTCGTCCGCCGCTGCGGCTTCCTCTGCGCGGCCTAGCTCCTCGGGCGTGCCGGTGCCGCGCAGCCCCTGGAAGAACGCACGGTAGGGCTGCTGGGTCGGGTGGGCGAAGTGCCGGTGAAACCTGTGCGCGAGGATCGCCGTACCCCCCTCGACGACGGGGAAGTCGTCGCGCCAGAGGCGGAGGGCGAGTCCGAGGCCTAGATACGCGGCTAGGAGCGGATTCGGCCGCTCGCGGGGCAGGTGCGGGGTGGTTCGAGGAATGCCGATGCAGATCGCGTCGAGCGGCCCGTCGAACGACGCCGAGCGCGCTTCCGTGATCCGGATCAGCGCCTCCGCGTGGGCGACGGCCGGGGGCCCCGCGAAGGCCGCGCTGGCGTGGAGCTCGAGCGGGAGCGAGCGAAGCACACGGGCGCGTGCCGCCCCCGGCAGGAGCCCGAAGGCACGCCGGAGCGGCGAGCGCGCGATTCGCTCGAGCGCCTCAGGGTCGTGCGGGTAGCCGCGGAGCGCTCCCGCCAGGACGGGCAGGTTGAGCGCCAGGGAGATACCGATCAGCGCGACGTGCCGCGCGAGCTCGTGCTCGAGCCAGACGGCTGCGTGCCAGCCCGACGAGGAGGAGGTTTCGAGCAGCGAGTCGGCACCGGCCGTGCGGAGGGTCGCCGACCCGCAGGCGCCGAGGAGGGCGGCCGGGCCGCCGTGGAGCACCGTCTCCGCCGCGCTGACCACGACGACGAGCTCCGTCTCGACGAGCGAGCGGTTGACTCGCACGGGGGTCCCGCGCAGCTCGCCGACCGCCACGAGGTCCGGGGCCTCCGCGTCGTGCACCTCGACCATGCCGCGGAAGCGCCGCGCGAACTCCGGCGAGACGAGGTGCTCGAGATCGCGGTGCCCGGGCCGGCGGGAAAGGCCGCACGCGACCAGGATCGTCTGCCGCTCGAGCGGGACGCCCGCGCGCACGAGCTCCTCCACGGCCGAGGCGATTGCCTCCTGCCGGGGATCGGCGTCGGCGCCCGGAAGCGGCAGCGCCGGCGGCTCGACGACGATCGTCGCTCTGCCGCCGCGGGTCGCGAGTGCCTCGAGCGGCTGTCCGGCGAGCGGGAACCTCAGCGCGTCCCTCGTCGCAGCGGCGACGTCGTCGACCGGCTCGGGCGGCGGGGGCGGGCGCAGGACGACGGCGTCCTCGGGCGCGTTCACGATCGAGAGCCGCGTGCCGGCCAGGAGGGGAACCCTCGGCACTAAGAACCCGTTTCGAACTGAAGCACTCTGAAAACGAGTTTCACGGGATCGAGCGGTACAGGCGGAGGAAGGTCGGCCTGAACCCCCGCCGGGGCCAGAAGCGCGAGGACAGCAGGTTCGTGACCCGGTAGTCGGTGACGATCGTCGAGAAGCCGTGGGTGCGCGCCCACTCGAAGGCGGCTGCGGTCAGCGCGAGGCCGACCCCGGTCCCGCGCGCTCCGGGATCTGTCGCTGCGAAACCGAGGATGCAGGCGTCGTCCGGCCGGGCGAGCCCGACGTGCACGCTGGAGAGCTCGACCGGCGCGACCGCGAGCAGGCCCACCGCCCGGCCGTCGCGGCATGCGAGAAAGAGGCCCTCCTCGCTCTTGTCCAGATCGGCGACCCACTCCGCCCGGAGCTCCTCGAGGTTCGGTCGGGGCACCGGACTGAAGACCGGGGAGCGTTCCTGGTGCTCCGGAACGGCCAGGTCGAGCCGGATCAGATCGTCCAGGTCGGCCTCGGTCGGCGGTCGCAGCTCGATCCCGACCGCCGAGGACGGGCCCTCGCGCGGCACCTCCTGAATCCCGAGCGCGTGCTGCTGGCCGAACGAGAGCCGGTACCACGCCTCGACGAGCGTCGGGTCGGTCGCCGGGACCAGCACGTAGTGGCGGGTGCTCCCCCTCTCGACCCAGGAGGCGGCCAGAGCGCCGTAGAGGTCGCGGACGAGCTCTGGCTCCTCCGCGGCGTGGCCGGCGAACTCGACCCAGACGTTCGGCCCCCAGATCGCGTCGCCGCGCGGTGCGCCGATCAGGTAGGCCGCCACGCGCCCGTCGACGAGCGCCACCGCCCCGGTTGCCCCCTCCGTGCCCCGGGCCGCCTCCACCTCGGCGCGTGCGGCGGCCGGGTCCTCGTAGCGCGCGGGCAGGAGGGGCTCGACCGCCCGCTGGGCGGCGTGGCGCGCCGCGAGCAGGGCTGCTGCGGCCTCCAGGTGCTCGTCTGCGAAAGGGACGACTGTGGGTCGCGACATGACGAGCGACGATAGCGTTGGAGCCGATGCCGAAGACCCTGACCGGCGCGGAGCTGCAGCTGGACGACGGCCCCGCGCGCGAGTCGGAGCTCTTCCTGGTCGACGGCAACAACCTCGCCTACCGCGCGTACTTCGCCCTCCCCGAGGAGCTCGCGACGACGGAGGGGTTTCCGACGAACGCCCTGCTCGGCTTCACGAACATGCTCTTCAAGCTCCTGGGCGACTACCGGCCGAAGGGCGTCGCCGTCGCCTGGGACACGCGGCCCGTGCACCGGACCGAGCTGTCCGAGACCTACAAGGTCGACCGCCGGCCGATGCCGGACCTCCTGCGCGAGCAGTTCCCGCACTTCCGTCCGATCGTCGAGGCCTTCGGCTACCGCAACCTCGAGTTCGAGGGATGGGAGGCGGACGACGTGATCGCCACGCTTGCGACCAGGGCGGACGAGGCCGGGATCAGAACCTGCGTCGTCTCGACCGATCGCGACGCGTTCCAGCTCTGCACCGAGAACGTCTGCCTGATGATGACCCCTCGCGGCGTCTCGGACGTCCACGTGTACACGCCCGAACGGGTCGAGGCACGCTACGGCATCCCACCCGACCGCGTCCCGGACTTCATCGGCCTCAAGGGCGACCCGTCCGACTCGATCGAGGGCGTGCCCGGGATCGGCGACAAGACGGCAGGACAGCTCGTGGCGCAGTTCGGCTCGCTCGAGGGGGTGCTCGAGAGCCTCGACCAGGTCTCCGGCGTCAAGCGGCGCGAGACCCTCGCCGCATACGCCGACCAGGCCCGCCAGTCGAAGGTGCTGGCGACGATGCGGCGAGACCTCCCGCTCGACTGGGACCCCGGTGGGCTCGTCCTCGACCCGCCGGATCGCTCGGAGCTGAAGGAGATCTTCCGGCGGTTCGAGTTCAGGAACCTGCTGCAGCGGGTCGACCTCCTGGACGAGGCGGTCCCTGCCTCCTCGAGGACGGTCGAGGCCGAAGGCGTGGGGTGGGTGGAGGGCCTTCCGGAGCGGCAGGAGGGTCGCGTCGGGCTCGCGGTGGAGGGCGACCGGATGGCAATTGCTCGCCCAGGCGAGCCGGTCGTCGTGTCGGCGCTGCAGCTCGACCGGGTCCGTGACGCCGAGCTCGTCGCCCACGACTTCAAGTCCCTGCCGCGCCTGACCTCGACGCCCGCCGACGACACGCTGATCGCGGCGTACCTGATCGAGCCCGGACGTGCCGGCTACGAGCTGGAGGACCTCGCGGCGGAGTACGGGCTCGAGCTGACCCCGGAGCCCGCGACCGACGAGGAGACAGCCGCACTCGTCCGCCGGGCTGCGCTGCCGCTCCGGCTCGCCGAAGTCCTGCGCGATCGGCTGCGCGAGCGTGGCAGCGAGGAGCTCTACCGCACGATCGAGCTGCCGCTGACCGCCGTGCTGGCGGCGATGGAGGACGCCGGCGTCAAGATTGACACGTACCGGATGGGCGAGATCACGGCGAGGCTCGCCGACCGGGTCGAGGAGCTCGAGGCCAGTGCCCACGAGCTGGCGGGCGAGGAGTTCGTGCTCGGCTCGACCCAGCAGGTGGCGCGGATCCTCTTCGAGCAGCTCGAGCTGACCCCGGGCCGCAAGGGGAAGACCGGCTACTCGACCGACACGCGTGTCCTGCGGACGATCCGCGGCGCGCACCCGATCGTCACGGTGATCGAGGAGTGGCGCGAGTACTCGAAGCTCCTGAACACGTACCTCGGCCCGCTTCCGAGCCTCATCTCCGAGACCGACGCCCGCTTGCACACCACCTTCAACCAGACGGTCGCCTCGACCGGGCGGCTCTCGACCTCGAACCCGAACCTGCAGGCGATCCCGATCCGCACCGACCTCGGCCGCGAGATCCGGTCTGCCTTCGTCGCCGAGGTCGGGCACCGGCTGCTCTCGGCGGACTACTCCCAGGTCGAGCTCCGCATCCTGGCCCACGTCTCGGGCGAGCCCAAGCTGCGCGAGGCCTTCGCCCGGGGGGAGGACATCCACGCCGCGACGGCCGCCGAGGTGCTCGGCAAGGAGCGCGCGACCCTGACGAAGGACGAGCGCGGCATCGCCAAGATGGTCAACTTCGGGATCATCTACGGCATCTCCGCCTTCGGCCTCTCCGAGAATCTCGAGATCCCGCGCGAGCAGGCGCAGGCCTACATCGACGCGTACCTGGCCCGCTTTCCCCAGGTCCAGGACTTCATCCAGCGGACGATCGAGCGGGCTACCGAGCAGGGCTACGTGACCACCTTGCTCGGCCGGCGGCGTCCGGTCCCCGAGATCCGGGCGGGAAACCGGCAGACCCGCTCGCTCGGGGAGCGACTCGCGGTCAACTCCGTCATGCAGGGCACGGCGGCGGACATCATCAAGGTCGCGATGGTGCGGATCCACGAGCGGCTGCGGGCGGAGGGGCGCGCCGCGCGGCTCGTGCTCCAGGTGCACGACGAGCTCCTGCTCGAGGTGCCGGAGACCGAGGTCTCCCGCGTCCGCGAG
>JACDAS010000116.1 GCA_013695295.1 Actinomycetota bacterium
CCGAGGGCGCTGTAGGAGTAGAAGCCGACGCGCCACGTCCAGCGGAGGACGCCGACGTTGAAGTCGAAGATCCGGCGGGGGTAGCGGCCGGTGAAGAGGATCGCAAAGCCTGCGACAACGGTCGAGAGCGCGAAGCCGATCCAGAGGAAGAAGAGAACGATGAAGTGCGGGATGGCGAGCAGCCACTTGAGAAGCCACTGCCAGCGTCCCACCTCCGGATCGAGTTCGCCGGTGAGGCGAAGCGGATACGCGGGGTGCGGGGAAGTCATGGTTTCGGTGCTCCTTTCGATTCGAGCGTTGGTGGTGTGAGGATCTGCTCCAGCTGAGAAGGGAACGAGGTCCCCTCTCAGCTGGACGACTGCGGGTCTATGCCGGCTGCGGGGCAGGGTCGGCGGTTGCCTTCGGCTGCACGAGCGACGGCTGGACGCGGAGGATGCGGGCGGCCCAGTTCGGGAGCCACCAGTTCCAGCGGCCGAGGAGCGCGACGACGGCCGGGGCGAGGATGCCGCGGATGATCGTGGCGTCGATCAGGATTCCGCCGCCGAGCGCGGTGGCGAAGATCTTGGCTTCGGTGCCCGGCTGGGCGCCGAAGGCAACGAACGAGAGGCCGAGGATCAGTGCGGCGCTCGTCACGAGCCGGCCGGTGCGGCCGATTCCCTCGACGATGGCGGTTTCGGTCGAGCCGGTGCGGTCGTACGCCTCGCGCATCCGGCTGATGATGAAGACCTGATAGTCCATCGAGACGCCGAAGAGGAAGGCGAAGATGACGATCGGCATCTCGACGTTGATCGCCTGCGTCGCCTCGATCCCAAAGAGCTCGTCGGAGCCCAAGCCCTTCTGCCAGACGAGTACGATCAGCCCCCACGCGGCGCCCACGGAGAGCAGATTCAGGAGGACGGCCTTGAGCGGCAGGATCAGCGAGCGGAAGGCACGCGCAAGGAGGATGAAGGTGAGGATGGAGATCAGCGCCAGCAGCAGTGGGAAGTTGGTGTAGACGGCGTCGAGGAAGTCGGCGCCCTGCGCTGCCTCGCCACCGATTGTCACGTCCGCCGGCAGCGTCTGCGTCGTGGCGCGGATGCGGTCGAGCGTCTCGCGGCCGGCTGGGGAGTTCCCGTCTTCGGTCGGAATGATCGTGACGAGTGCCGTCCCGCCGCGACGCCAGTCAGCGGGTGCTGCCACGCTGTGGACACCGTCGACCTCGGCGAGCGTTTCCGCGACGGCGTCCGGGTCGCCTGAGCGAACGAGCGCGTCGAAGGGCGAGAGCGGGCCGGTACCGACGCCCGAGTCCTCCAGCTTCTCGAGGCCGGCACGTGCGGGCCCTGCCTGTGCGAGCGAGTTTGCGCGCGGGTTGCCGAGCTGGATCGAGACAGCGGCGACGACGAGCGCGGCCAGTGCGGCGGTCGAGATCGCGGCCGCGGCCCAGCGGTGGCGTACCACAAGGCGTGCCCAGGCCGACCAGCCGCGGCCGGCGCGGGCGTCGCGTCGGTTACGGGGCCAGTCGAGCCTTGGCCCGATCGTCGCCAGGACGACAGGGAGGAGTGTGATCGCGACGGCGACGCTGACCATCGCGATCAGCAGGCCGGCGATGCCGATGCTGCGCAGCGCCGGGATCGGGACGGCGAGGAGCGCGAGCAGCGAGATCGCCACAGTCGTGCCGCTGAAGACGACGGCGGAGCCGGCGTGTTGCATCGCGTTCCGCACCGCTGCCTCGTTCGTCGTGTTCGGCTGCTGCCGTTCCTCGCGCCAGCGGACGACAACGAGGAGCGCGTAGTCGATCGCGATCCCAAGTCCGATCAACGCGGCGAGGAACTGGACGATCACGGAGACGTCGGTGATTGCGGCGACCGGCCAGATCAGCAGGAAGGTCGTCGGGACGGCGACGATCGCCATCAGGATCGGCACGATCGCCATGAACGAGCGGAAGACGAAGGCGAGGACGAGCAGCGCCCCAAGCGCTGCCAGCAGGGTTCCCAGCAGGACGCCGGTGCCGCCGCCCTCGTTCTCGCCGGCGGAGGCGCGAAGTGCGTCGAGCCCTGTCACCTCGATCGGGGCTCCGCCGACCGTGACGCCGGCGAGGGCGTCGCGGGCGAGCTTCGCCTCGGGCTGACCCTGGTCGACGCCGCCCTTCGCCTTGATGTAGACAAGCGCGAAGGTGGTGCGGCCGTCCTCGGAGACGAACGCCCTGTCGCCGGTAGACGCGTACGAGGCGGTCCTCGCCTCCGGCAGGGCCCTCTCGACCCTCGAGATGGCCGCGTCCAGTTGCTTGCGGATGCCGGGCGAGTCGACG
>JACDAS010000136.1 GCA_013695295.1 Actinomycetota bacterium
GCCCCGGCGAGCCCGGCGCCGACCCGGCGCCCGAGGACCGCGCCCCGCTCCAGGGAGCGCTCACCTCGATCGCCGAGGCCGTCGCCGCCGCGACGGGAGCCGATCTCGTGCTCGTGCGGGTGCTCGAGCCCGCCGACGGCGAGCAGCTCACCGCTCGCGCAGCGGCCGGCACCTCCGCGGTCCGGATCGCCGAAGTGACGGGGTCTCGGATTGCCGCGGCGACGCTTCGAGTCGCCGAGACGGCGAGCGTCGGCCAGCTCTCCGGCACGCTTCGACGGCTCGCCGGCCGCTCCGGTGCAGCGGGCGCGCTCCAGCTGCGGGTGCCGGCCGACGGCCCGGCTCGCGCCTCGCTCGAGCTGCTGCGCTCCGCGCCTTTCACCGAGGGCGAGCGTGTTGCTGCACGGTTAGCGGCCGGCCAGGTCGAGCTCGCTCTCCGCGTCTTCGGGGACGGGAGCACCGCCGCCTCGCAGGCCGGTGGGGGAGCCGCGCTCGAGCTGACCGGGGACGCGCTCGTGGCCGGCTTCGCCGAGGACGCAGGCGCGGAGCAGATCGTGCGCCTGGCGACCGTCGCAGCGGGCGCCGACGGAGCGACCCTCTGGCAGCTCGAGGGGGCCGAGCCCGCCCCGCTCGCGAGCTACGGTCTTTCCGAGGCGGGGCTTGCGGATGCCTGCCGACTCGCCCACCGGGCGCTCGAACGCCGCGAGACCGTCTCCGTCGAGGCCGGGGAGGGCGCGGCCGGTGACGGCCCGGTGACCGTCCTGATCAAGCTCGGCCAGCCGCCCGTCGCGCTCCTGCAGCTCCTGTTTCGGCCCGGTCGCATCCCGGGCGGACCGGAGCTCGACCGCCTGGCGACCTTCGGGGCGCGTGCGGCGCAGGCTCTCGGCTCGGGGCGCCGTGCCCGCGCCCAGTCTCAGGAGCTCGAGCGGACGCAGGCGCTGCTCGCGGTCCTGGGCGAGGCGATCGCTCGGCTGTCGCTCGCGCACACACTCGCGACCGCCGTCGATCAGGTCACCTCCCTGCTCGGGGTCGACCGGGCGGCGGTCTACCTGCGCGAGGGCAACCGGCTGATCGCCGCCGCAGGTCACGGGCTGGCAGGACCGCACGCCCGCGTCGCCGAGGGACTGCTCGAGCTGGCACTCGGGACGTTCCGGACGCGAAAGCTCGTCTCGATCGCCGACGCCACGGTCGAGCTCGCAGGAGCAGAGCTCGAGGCGGCCGTGGCCGAGGCGGGCCTCGATGCGGCTGCGGCGCTTCCGCTGGTCGCGCAGGGGGAAGTGATCGGCCTGCTCGCCCTCTATCCGCCGCGCGGCCGCGTGCTCTCCGAGCACGAGGGAAGCCTGCTCGTGCCGCTGGCCGATCAGCTCGCCGTGGCGGTCCAGAACGCCCGGCTGCACGAGCAGGCCAAGGCGCTCGGGGCCGAGCTCGAGGCCGCGCTGGGCGCGGAGCGGGTAGCGGCCCGGCGCCTTCGCGCGCTCTACGAGGTTTCCCGCTCCTTCGCGCAGAGCCTCTCGGTCGACGCCACGCTCGAGGCGGTCGCGAGGACGGCCGTTGAGAATCTCGGGGTCGACGCGGCCGTGCTGCGCGCGCCCGACGCCCGCGGCGAGTCTCTCGTCACACAGGCTCTCCACGTGGCCGAGCCCCGGCTCGAGGCGGCACTCTCGACGATGCTCTCGAGCGCGCAGGTGCTGTCTCGACCCGCGCTACAGCTGCTCTTCCGCGGAGGCCAGGCCCTGGCGCTCGACGCCGCGCGCGCCGAGCAGCTCGGCGGCTCGTTCAGCCTGCTCGCACCGTTCCTCGAGAAGGGTTCGACGGTCGTCGTCGTCCCGGTCGCGACGCCCGGCGAGGTACTCGCAACGCTGACTCTCATCTCGCTCGATCCGGGTAAGCCGATCGGGACCGAGACGGTCGACACGGCTCTGACGATCGCCGTCCAGGCCGCGCTCGCGCTCGAGAACGCGCACCTCTACCAGCAGCAGAAGCACTTCTCGGACGCGATGCAGAAGGCCCTGCTGCCGCGCAAGAAGCCGCACGTCAGGGGCCTCGAGCTCGGCGTGGTCTACGAGTCGTCCTCGCGCATGGACGTCGGCGGCGACCTCTACGACTTCCTCGCCCTGCCCGACGGTCGGCTCGCCGTGCTGCTGGGGGATGTCGCGGGCCACGGGATCGACGCCGCTGCGGACATGGCGCTCGCGAAGTTCGTGTTCCGGTCGCTCGTACGCGAGCACCCCGAGCCTGGCGACCTGCTCGCGCACGCGAACGAGGTTGTCGCGGGCGAGATCTCCGCCGGGAAGTTCGTCACGCTCCTCTGTGTCGTGGTCGATCCGGTTCGAGACGAGCTCGCGTGTGCGAGCGCGGGCCATCCCCAGCCCCGGGTCGTCGCTCCGGATGGGGGGGTGCGGCCCGTGCCGGCGCACGGGCTGGCGCTCGGGATCGAGTCCGGGCAGCGCTACGGGGAGGCACGCGAGCGGCTGATTCCGGGCTCGGCGGTCGTGCTCTACACCGACGGGGTCGTCGAGGCGCGGCGGGAGGGCGAGCTGTATGGAACCAAGCGCCTCGACGCCTACCTCGAGCAGGCGGCCGGCCTGCCGGCGCAGGCCCTCGCGGAGGGAGTGCTCGCCGAGTGCCGGCGCTTCGGCGGCGGCGAGCTGGCGGATGACTGCGCGATCGTCGTCGTGCGCCGAACCGGCTGAGATCCCTCGCGCCCATCTAGAATGTGGCGCATGAGACGGCTCGGAACAGGCCTGCTCGTAGCCGCCATGGTCGCCGCCCTCGGCGCCGCTCAGGTGAGCGCGAGCTCCGCCAAGCTGCCGAAGCCCGACCCGAAGCCGAAGCCCAAAGTCGAGCGCCTCGCGCCTGGGGTCACGATCGCGGGGGTCAGGGTCGGCAACATGCGCCCGCAGGCCGCCGAGGCCCGCGTGCGCGTGCGCGTCTCCGCCTCGCTACCGCTGGAGGCCGGCAGCCTCCGCCTGCGGGTCCGGCCGCTGCAGATCGGCCTGCGGCCTTACGTGGCCGAGGCCGTGCGGCGGGCCGTCCGGGCGAAGCCCGGGGCGCGCGTCAAGCTCCGCGTCCAGGTGCGCGGTGCAGCCGTGCGCGCCTACGTCAGGGCCGTCGCGAGGAGGTTTGGCCGCGACCCCGTCGACTCGGAGCTCTCGCTCCGGGGGGTGGCGCCCTACCTGAGCGCGGGCGCACCGGGTCGAAGAATCAGGGTCGAGGCCGCGACGCGCGCGATCGTCTTCGCGCTCAACCACAACCAGCGCCGGCGTGTCTCCCTGCCGGTCGAGCGATTGTCCCAGCGAGTGACGCGGGCGAGCTATGGCCCGGTGATCGTGATTCGCCGTGGGTCGAACCGGCTCCATCTCTACGCGGGAATGAAGCCGTGGCGCGTCTTCGGGGTCGCCACCGGGCAGTCGAGCTACCCGACCCCACTCGGGCTCTTCCCGATCGTGGTCAAGTGGTACCACCCGTGGTGGTATCCGCCGGCGTCCGACTGGGCGAAGGGGCTGAAGCCGGTGCCGCCCGGGCCCGGCAATCCGCTCGGGACTCGCTGGATGGGGCTCAGCGCGGAGAGCGTCGGCATCCACGGGACGCCGGACAGCAGTTCGATCGGCTACTCCGCGTCGCACGGGTGCATCCGGATGCACGTCCCCGAGGCGGAGTGGCTCTTCGAGCAGGTCGAGATCGGGACGCCGGTCTACATCGTCGCTGCCTAGGGTGGTCGCCCGGATCAGGCTCGGTGCGCAGATGGCCGCGGTCGCGGCCGTGGCCGGCCTGCTCGCGCTGCTCGTCTGGAAGCTGGCCCACCAGACCGAGCCGGCGAGAGGTGTGGCGCCCGGCTTCACCTTGCCACTGATCGACCGCTCGGGCGAGGTCGACCTCGCAGCGTTCCGCGGCCGCGCCGTGGTGCTCAACTTCTGGGCGTCCTGGTGCATCCCATGCAAGGAAGAGGCCCCCCGCCTGCAGGCGGCGGCTCGCAGGTGGGCGACGCGAGGGGTGGTCGTCCTCGGGATCGACTCGCAGGACTTCCGCGGCGACGCGCGCAGGTTCGCGCGGCGCTACAGCCTGACCTACCCACTCGTGCACGATGGGCCAGGCAAGACGCGGGCCCGCTACGGCGTCACGGGCTTCCCGGAGACGTTCTTCATCGACCGCCGCGGCAACATCGTCGGCGAGCACATCCAGGGGCCCGTCAGCGACCGGCAGCTGGACGAGAACATCAAGCTCGCCCTCCGCGCGTGAGCCGGACCTTTCTCGGGGCGCTCGTGCTCTCGCTCGCCCTCTCGGTGTGTGCTCCCGCGTCGGCGAGCGAGCGCCACCCGACCCTCGCAGAGCTCGAGCGCGAGCTCGTCTGCCCGACCTGCCAGACGACGCTCGACCAGTCGGACTCCCCGATCGCCCGCCGGATGAAGCAGTACATCGCCGGGAGAATCGCGGCGGGGGACACGAAGAGCGAGATCAAGGAGAAGCTCGTCGAGCAGTTCGGCCAGGGGGTGCTGTCGGAGCCGCCGAGGCACGGGTTCGCGCTCCTCGCCTGGGCGCTGCCGCTCCTCGGGGCCGGGGCGGCCGCGCTTGCGCTCGGAGCTCTCGGCTGGCACTGGTCGCGCACGCGCGGGCCCGTGGGCGTCGGGACGGCTGCCGCCCCCGCGAGCCTTCCGCCCCAGCTCGAGCGGCGGGTGGACGAGGAACTCGCTCGCTTCGACGGCTGAGGCCGGCCGCTCGACCGCCTCGGAACGGTGCTGACCAGGATCCCGATCGCGTTTCTCGCCGGGCTCGCCTCGATCGTCACACCCTGCGTCCTGCCGCTCGTCCCGGGGTACCTCTCCGCGGTCTCGGCCGTCGAGGCGGGCCGGCTGGGCGAGCGAGGCTCGACGAAGCGGGTCGTGCTCGCGACGCTGCCGTTCATCGCCGGCTTCACCACCGTCTTCGTGGTGCTTGGCGCGGGCGCCGCGGCCCTCGGAGGGATCGTCGATCGGCGGAGCCAGACGACGATCGCGGGCTTCGTACTCGTCGTCCTCGGCCTCGCGTTCGTCGGCCTGCTGCCCTGGCCCGAGCGCGCGGTCGCGCCGGGTTTGCTCGTACGGGCGCGTGCGCGCGGCTCGGCGGCCCTCCTCGGCGGTGCCTTTGCAGTCTGTGCCGCCCCCTGCATCGGCACGGTGCTCGCTGCCGTGCTCGTGCTCGCGAGCGACTCCGGCACGATCGTCCGCGGCGCCGTCCTCCTCGCCTTCTACAGCGCCGGCCTGGGCCTCGCCTTCCTCCTCGCGGGGATCGCCTTCTCGCGGGCCATGGGCGCGTACCGCTTGATCCGCGACCACTACCGAGCGATCAGGGTCGCGAGCGGGCTGACGCTGACGGCGCTGGGCCTGCTCTTGTTCTTCGATCGCGACTGGTGGCTTCGCGTTCTGCTGAACAGAGCGCTCGAAGCGGTCGGTCTCGGCGAGCTGTAGCCCTTCAGCCGGCTGCTGTGAGAAGAGCCGGCGCCGAGAGCTCGAGGACTCCCTGCTCGACCTGGGCGGACGCGGCGGAGACCGAATCGAGCAGCGCGGCGACGTCCAGCCCACGGTGCGAGGGCCCGTACCCGCCGAGCCGCCGGGCCGCCTTCTCGAGCTGCCGGGCGCACCCGACGCCGTTGGCCCGACCCGCCTGGTACCAGGCGACCGCAACGTGGACGAGGCCCTGGTAGAAGTCGCGCTCGGCGTTCTCCGCAGCGCGCCAGCACAGCTCGAGCTCCTCGTGCGCGGCGAAGTACTCGCCCGCCCGGATCAGCTCGAGCCCATGCTCGAGCCGGCCAGCGGCCTGTCCAGAAAGGGGGCTGCCGCTCATGCGCTGCGAGAAGCAGGCGACGCAAGAGCACGGGGAGCCGACC
>JACDAS010000176.1 GCA_013695295.1 Actinomycetota bacterium
CCCCCGCCGCTCTCGTTTGTGTCTTTGCCCTTGACTAGTGCAGGACGCGCCCCTCCATGCCGCCGGCGACCGTGACGACCTGGCCGCTCACGTGTCCCGAGAGCCGGTCGGAGGCGAGCACCACGACCTGCGCCGCCACGTCCTCGGGCGTCGCGATCTTTCGGAGCGGCATCGTCCTGGTTATCCGGCCAACGAGCTCAGGGTCGTCGAGTCTCCCGCGCGTCATCGGCGATTCGGTCCAGCCGGGGCAGACGGCGTTCACCCGCCCGTGCGGGGCGATCCGGACGATCTCGTTCTTGAGGCTGAGCAGGAGCCCGCCGACGATCGCCGACTTGGCGGCCGCGTAGTCGGCGTGCCCGGCCTCGCCGAAGAGCGCCGCGGTGGAGCCGACGAGGACGAGGCTGCCGCGCCCCGAGCGCTCGACCTCGCGGAGGAAGCCGCGCGCCGTGAGGAAGGTGGCCGTGAGATTCGCCCGCAGCGTGCTCTCCCAGCGCTCGAGCGTCAGCTGCCAGACCGGCTCGTCGGTCGCGGGCCAGACCCCAGCCACGGCCGCGCAGACGTCGAGCCCGCCGAGGGCTCCCAGAGCCTCCGCGAAGAGGCGCTCGACGTCTTCCTCGCGGGTCAGGTCGGCCTGGAGAGTCGGGACGTGGCCGAGCTCGCTTGCCAGCGCGTGAACGCGCTCGCTCCCGCAGTGGTAGTGACAGGCGACGAGGGCGCCCTCGGCGGCGAAGGCGCGTGCGCAGGCCGAGCCGATTCCTCCGGAGGCCCCGGTGACGAGCACACGTTTGCCGCCGAGACCCGAGTCCACGGCCCGAACGCTAGCGCCCAGCGGCGTCCGAAAACCTCACTGTCCAATCGGGTCCGTTTGCGAGTAGGATCCTGTCCGCGAGAGCGAGAGCCGGGGAGGTCGAAGCCGGTTCTCTTGCGTCAGGCAGACCAAGTCCCTGTCCACCGAAGCGCACGAGGCCGGAGGTCCGATGGTCACCGTCGATATCGCCCCCCCCGAGGTGGAGGAACTCCAGAAGCTCGTCGCCGAGGGTGTCGAGAAGGGCTTTCTCACCTACGACGAGATCGTCGCCGGCCTCGAGGATGTCGACCTGAGCAAGGAGCAGGTCGAGGACTTCTACACCTACCTCATCGACCATTCGATCGAGCTCGTGGAGGGCGAGCAGCACAAGCATCCGCCCCACGAGCAGCCGGCACTCGCCGGCGAGGTCGCGAAGGCGGAGCCGAAGCTCGATCTGACGGTCGAGCCCTCGCTGGACTCCCTGCGCCTCTACCTGCGGGAGATCGGCAAGGTGGCGCTTCTCACCGCCGATCAGGAGGTCTACCTCGCCAAGCGGATCGAGCGGGGCGAGATGCGCGCGAAGACGCAGATGATCGAAGCGAACCTGCGGCTCGTGGTCTCGATCGCGAAGGGTTATCTCGGCCGCGGCCTGTCGTTCCTCGACCTGATCCAGGAGGGTTCGCTCGGGCTGATCCGGGCGGTCGAGAAGTTCGACTACCGCAAGGGCTACAAGTTCTCGACGTACGCGACCTGGTGGATCCGCCAGGCGGTCACACGCGCGATCGCCGACAAGGCGCGGACGATCCGGATCCCCGTGCACATGGTCGAGAAGCTGAACAAGGTCGTCCACGTCGACCGTCAGCTCGTGCAGCGTCTGGGCCGGGAGCCGCGGCCCGATGAGATCGCGCGCGAGCTCGAGATGACGACGGCCGAGGTGCGCGAGATCCTCCGGATGGCCCAGCACCCGGTCTCGCTTGAGAAGCCGATCGGCGAGGGCGAGGAGTCGGAGCTCGGCGACTTCGTGCAAGACGAACAGGCCGAGTCCCCTTTCGACACGGCGTCCCTGTCTCTCCGGCGGGGAGACATCGATCGGGCGCTCGAGTCGCTGCCCGAGCGCGAGCGGAAGGTGATCGAGCTCCGCTTCGGCCTCAAGGGAGAGCAGCCGTGCACCCTCGAGGAGGTCGGCCGCGCGTTCGGCGTCACCCGCGAGCGGATCCGTCAGATCGAGAACAACACGCTCAAAAAGCTCGAGTCGCTGCCCGAGGCTCAGGGGCTCAAGGACTGCGTCTAGGAGCACGCGGGGAACCCTTGGTTCCCCCCTCGACCGCCTGCGTAGGGTCGCTCGAGGCGGCGTCGCCGGCGCCGCGGGCTGGAGCTGACCCGGGAGAATGGCCTCGACCGTGAAGCGTCATGCGCCAACTGCCGCGCTCCTGGCGCTGGTAGGCGGGTCGACCCTCATCCGTTTCTGGGCCGCCCATCGCGTCGGTGCACCCTGGATCACCCCGGACGAGCAGACGTATGGCCTGATCGGCAGGAGCCTCTACGAATCCGGCCGGTTCGAGATTCTCGGCCGCGACGCGGGACTGCTCAGCCTGGTCTACCCGGCGCTGATCGGCCTCCCGCTCCACCTGCTCGAGGTCGAGAATGGCTACACCGCCGCCAAGGCGCTGGGGGCGCTCGTCATGTCCCTCGCCGCGGTTCCGGTCTATTGCTGGGCACGCGCGTTGCGGGTCGAACGCCGGTGGGCCTTCGCGGCCGCTGCGCTCACGCTCGCGGGGCCCGGGCTCGCCTTCTCCGGCTTCCTGATGACCGAGGTCGCCTTCTACCCGATCATCTGCCTGAGCGCCTGGATGATGGCGCGGGCGCTGGAGAATCCGACCCTCGAGAACCAGGCCTTCCTCCTGGCAGCGATTCTCGTCGCCGTCACGACCCGGTTGCAGGCGGTCGTGCTCGTTCCGATCCTCGTGCTCGCGCTGCTGCTCACGCTCCTGTTCGAGCGCGGCGGCCTCGGGCGCCTGCGCCGCTTCGGCCCGCTGCTCGGAGCGCTCGTCGCCCTCGCGTCGGCCTGGACGCTGCTGACCAGGAGCGGGAGTGGCGACGTGCTCGGCTCCTACCAGGTGACGACCTCGATCTCCTACGACCCGCTCGCGGCCGGCCGGTTCGCGCTCTACCACCTGGCCGACCTGCTGATCATGACCGCCGTGGTGCCCGTCGTCGCTCTGGCGCTGCTCCTCGCTCGCGCGATCGCGGCTCGCGAGGAGTCCGTCCAGGTGCGGGCGTTCGTCGCGGTCGCCGCCGCCTACGTCATCGGCTTCACCGCCCAGGTCGGGCTGTTCGCGTCGAGCCTGCTCGGCCGTCTGGGCGAGCGCTACCTGCTCGGGCTCTCGCCGCTCCTCTTTCTCGCGCTCGCCGTCTGGCTCCAGCGTGGTGCGCCGCGTCCGGCCCTTGCGACCGGCGTCGCCGGAATCGCAGCCACGGCGCTCGTCTTGGCGCTGCCGGTGCGATTCATCTCGGAGGCCGCCGCGCCCGATGCCTTCTCGACGATCCCCCTCTTCGAGCTCCGCCGGCACCTGGGGGATCCCGGGCTGAAGCTGGCGATTGTGCTCGCGACAGGGATGATCCTCGTTCTCCTCGCCACTCTCCGATCTCGCTGGGTCTGGGTGCTGCCGGCGCTCGCGGCAGTGCTGCTCGTCGCAGGCTCGGTGTCGGCAAGCCGGTTCGTCGAACGCCAGGCGAATGGCTTTCGCAGGCTGACGGTCGGCGACGATCCGCGGTGGATCGACCGGTTCGCCGAGGGGCCGGTCTCGTTCGTCTACGGCGGCGAATACGGCTTCAGTGGGGGCGGGCCCGTCTGGGCGAGCCTCTTCTGGAACCGTTCGATCGCGAACGTCCTGACGCTGGGGTCGGATCACGTCGTCGGCCCGATCGAGGCGCACCGGGCGAGCATCGCTCCCGACGGGCGGCTGCTGGTCGGCGGAAGGCAGGTCGAGGCTGGAGCGGCGGTCGCCTCCTCCGCCGTCGCGTTCTTCGGGCACTTCCGCAACCAGGGGGGCTCCTATGTGCTCTGGCGGCTCGATCCTCCGGCCCGGATCTCTTCACGCGTGAGCGGCATTCGCCTCCTCAGCAGCGACATCGACGTGCGGGCCAGGATGGACGTCTACGCGTGCCGGGACGGGGTGTTCGAGCTCGAGCTCGCCGCCCCCGAGGCCCGGCGGCTCGAGCTTCGCCTGGACGGCAGGCTGAACCGCACGGTCGACTTGCAGGCCGGGACGGTCTGGAAGGGCAGGATCACGCCAAGGGTGCGTGCTGAGCGGGAGACGTGCGCGTTGGAGATCGTGACGCAGGGCGGCGGGGTTCACGCCTACCGGTTCGAGTTCGTTCGCTCCGGGTGACCGGCCTCGGCGCGCCGCTACGCGACCGAGCGCCTGAGCTCGCCCTCGACGGCACGCTCGTGAGGCACGAAGAGGCGGCAGTGCGGGCACTTGAAGCCCCGGTAGCGCGACGCAGCGCCGACGAGGAGCTTGGCCTCGAACTGCTTCTTGCAATGAGGGCAGACGACCGGCAGCTCGCCCGGCATCGCTGGAGGCTCGCTCATCGGCTCCACGCTACCTGTTCGAGTCTGGATGCGTGATCGCGCGCTGCTCAAGTCCGGGAGGCGTGGCGCTTGCTGGCTGCTGGGCGGCGCGGGGCTGCGTCCTCAGTCCCCCCAGCGCGCCCCGTCGGCGCGCTTCATTTCGTCAGAGTTTCTTGCTCGCGCCGGCGGTTCTCGGTTTTCAGCCGCGCAAGGCGCGAGCGGGCTCGGCGTCGGGAGCGGATGAGGTATTCGACCGCGATCAGGGCAACGAGGGCGGCGATAGTGCCTGCGAGGGTGGCGGTGCGGAAGCCGGGCGCTTCGACGTCGAGCGTGCGCTCGCCAGCGTGAGCGGCGTTGCCCCTGCCGACGACGATTCCGAGGGTGAGCAGGTTGGGGGTCGCGAGCACGAGCGCCGCGATCACTCCGCCCGCCCACACCCTCCAGGCTCGGCGTTTGCGGAACGTCCAGCGCAGGGCGAGGAGTGCGAGGGCCATGAACACGAATCCGTAGAACAGGCCGAGCGCGATCCCGCCGGTAAAGCTGCCGCTGGCTTGGGCACCGATGCGGTGCGCCCACCACCGGGGGAGGAAGGCAGAGCCAGCAAGGGCGATGAGCAGGATGATCGCGACCGCGACGAGGACCAGGACGATCCGCTTGCCCCAGCCGACGATCCGCTCGCGCCAGTCTGGGCGGTCACGAGCAACACGTTCTCGCGCTGCTGTCACTGAGCGATTATCGCATCGCCGGTTCCGTCCCCGCACCGGTCGCGCTCGGGGTCACCGCATCGTCGCGCTGGGGCCTGTCTCATGCGGTCTACGATGGCGAGCAGTGGTGGAGTCTGTCTCGAATGCGAATGGAGGGCGCCTTTCTCCGGGCGCTCGCAGCGACGACGCGCTCTAAGCAGGACGGGTCGTCGCTCGTCCTGTTCGAGGGGGACCGCGCCTTAGCTCGGCTCACCGCCTCGATCGACTGAGCTGTCCGCCTCCACGAGGCGCCCGAACGCCTGGTCCAGGTCCTCGTCGGGAGGAAGCTGGCCCTCCGGGGTGACGTGGTCGACGACCTGCGGCAGCGCCTCGGCCACCGCCTCCGCGGCGTCCTCGTGCGAGACGCCGAGCTTCGCTGCGATCTGTGCGAGCTCGTCCTCGCTCATCACTTGCCTGACCTGGTCACCGGTGACCGGCTTGTTCGGGCCCTTGCCGACCCACGAGTCCGCCTGCGCGCCCAAACCCTTCGCCCGCAGCCCCGAGAGGAGCTTATTCAGGCCGCCCCCTGCGAGCAGGCCGCCGAGCATCGGGAGAAGCGCTCCGGCCATCCCTCCACCGCCGCCGACGGCGTTGCTTCTGCCGCCCTTGCCGCCGAGCAATCCTCCCAGCATCTTCTCGAGCTCGCCCATGGACCACCACCTCCTGGAGTTGGAACGAGCCAGAGCATAGCCTCGCTCGCCGCTCGGTTTCCGTGCGGCGGCCGGCACCGCGATCTACTAGCTAGGCGACTGCCGCCCTTCCCGTGTCTGCACGGCGATTGCCAATGAGTACGAATGCCGCAGCAGCGGCGACCATGCCGACCAGCAGGACGGCAGAGCGCAGGAGCACGCCGGGGTAGCCGAGGGTGCTCACGTCGACGAAGGGATACGGGTACCAATCGACGGAGGCGCCGCGGATGAGTGTGTAGACAAGCCACGCGGCCGGGAAGCAGAGCCAGAGCGCGGCCACGCGAAATGCGAGCCGGTGGCGAGGCGGGTCGATCAGCCAGTCGGCGACGACCACGATCGGGATCAGCTTGTGGAGGATGAAGTCGACCCAGGGAAGCGGGGTCTGCAGGCTTTCCTGCAAGCCGGAGAGCAGGAGCGCGAAGACGATGCCCGTGATTGCGAGATAGAGCGTCACGGCGCCGCGGAGCGCGTCGAAGAGCGCGGTGCGCTCCGTGCGCGGCACGGACGCGGTGAGCGCGAGCAGTGCAGCGGCGAGGATGTTGCTCTGGATCGTGAAGAAGCTGAAGAAGTTGCCGGTGTCGAAACCGGGACGGTCGGCACTCGAGGCGAGCTGGTAGGTGATCGCGACGACGCCGGCGGCGGCGAACGCCAGCCGTGCGAGGTTCAGTGCGAGATCACGCGGACGCACGGCCGTCACACTCCGAGTCGGCTCGGCGCCGATCCGCGAAAGACCCGAGCGTCGACGGGTCGGTACCGATTCAGCGTTCCTCGGGCGATGGCGGGAAGACTACGCACGAAACTCGAACCCGCTGGGGAGTTTTGTGAGCGTTGTACCGGGTGATGAGGGCGAAGACTGCGTGGCTGCCTACGACGTCATCTGCCTCTCTCACCTCCGCTGGGATTTCGTCTGGCAGCGCCCCCAGCAGCTTCTGACCAGGTTCGCACGTGATCGCCGGGTGATCTTCGTCGAGGAGCCCGTTCCAGGCGACGGGCCGTCGGCGCTCGATCTCAGCAGCCGGGAGGAAGGGGTCGTCGTCGCCGTACCTCACCTGCCCCGGGATCTCTCGCCCGAGCAGGCAAACACAGAGCAGGAGCGGCTCCTGCAGGATCTGCTCGGGCAGCTTGGCATCGAGCGGTACGTCCTCTGGCTGTACACGCCGATGGCGGTTGCCTTCACGCGGGGGCTGAAGCCGCTCGCCATCGTCTACGACTGCATGGATGAGCTGTCCGCCTTTGCGCAAGCGCCGCCCGAGCTCCGTCAGCTCGAGGACGAGCTGTTCCGGACCGCCGACCTCGTCTTCACCGGGGGTGTGAGCCTGTTCGAGGCCAAGCGGGACCGGCATCACGACGTGCACCTCTTCCCGAGCAGCGTCGACACGGCGCACTTCGCCGCCGCTCGCTCGGCGGGTCCCGAGCCCGAGGATCAAGCGGGGATCTCGAGCCCCCGCCTCGGCTACATCGGCGTCATCGACGAGCGGATGGATCTCGGGCTGCTCGCCGCGGTTGCCGCTGCCGAGCCGAGCTGGCAGCTCATTCTGATCGGGCCGCTCGCGAAGATCGATCCGGGAGATCTGCCAAGGCGCCCGAACATCCACTACCTGGGTCAACGTCCATATGCGGAGCTGCCCTCCTACCTGCACGGCTGGGACGTGGCCCTGCTTCCGTTCGTCCGCAACGAGTCAACGCGCTTCATCAGTCCGACGAAGACCCCGGAGTACCTCGCTGCGGGCCTGCCGGTCGTCTCGACTCCCATCGCGGACGTCGTTCGTCCCTACGGCGACGAGGGCCTCGTCGGGATTGCGGGCGACGCGGCGGAGTTCGTCGAGCGCTGCCGCGAGGCGATGCTCGAGCACTCGGAGGAACGTCTCCGCCGGGTGGACGCGTTCTTGACCGAGAACTCCTGGGACTTCACCTGGGCGGATATGAGCGAGCATCTCGAGCGGGTTGTCCGGCGAGGCCGGTCGGCACGGGAGTCACACCCCCAGTGGC
>JACDAS010000231.1 GCA_013695295.1 Actinomycetota bacterium
GTGAACGAGCTGGAGGCGCTCGCTCGGATCTCGGACGCCGTTTCCGACTCGCTCTATCTCGAGGAGTCGCTCGAGGCGATCGTGCAGACCACCATCGACGCCGTGGGCGCGACGGGCGCGGCGCTCGTCCTGGAGGACGGCCGTGTCGCCAAGCCCGAGGGCCGCCCGGGCCGGCACGCCGTGCGTCTACCGCTGCGCTGGAAGCGCCGGCAGATCGGCGAGCTCGTGTGCGACCGCGACACCCCTTTCACCGCCGACGAGCGCGCGCTCCTGACCTCGATCGCCCACCATGCCGCGGTGGCGCTCGAGCACGGGCGCGCGGTGCTCAGGGGCGTCCTCGCCCAGGAGATCCACCACCGGGTGAAGAACAACCTGCAGACCGTGGCCTCGCTCCTGCGGCTGCAGGCGCGCGCAGGCGACGTCGACCCCAGGAAGGCGCTCGACGACTCCGTGAACCGGATCCTCGCGATCGCCGCCGTGCACGAGGTGCTGACCGAGAGGCGGGACGACGACGTCGATCTCGGCGACCTGATCGAGCGTCTGCGGGCGATGCTCGTGCAGGGGCTCGGAGCCGGCAAGCACGTCGAGGCGCGGCTCGAGTCCGTCGAGCTCGCCGGACAGCGGGCGACGGCGCTCGCGCTCGTCTTCAGCGAGCTCTTTCAGAACGCCCTGGAGCACGGCGGTGAGAGGGTCCTGGTCGAGTTGACCCGTCGCGACGGCGAGGTGGTGCTTGCGATCGCCGACGACGGACCAGGGCTCGAGAGCCCAGAGACCGGGACGGGGCTCTCGATCGTGCGGGCGCTCGTGCGCGACGAGCTCGGCGGGCGGCTCACGCTGCGGACGGAGGGGGGTGCTCGCGCGGAGGTCGCCTTTCCGGGGTAGGTTGCCGCCACGGAGAGCTCGCGCCCGTGTCTGACGCCTCACTCGCAGTAGCCGTGCTCGAGCGCCGGGAGGCGCGCCTCCCGGCTCCGCCGAACCGCCTCGTCGACCGGGAGGCGAGCGTCGAGCAGATCGAGCGGCTGCTGGTCGGGGGCGCCCGCCTGGTGACCCTGACCGGCCCGGGCGGCGGCGGGAAGACGCGGGTCGCGCTCGCGGTGGCTGCACGCCTCGCCGAGGGGTTCGACGGTCGGGTGGCGTTCGTCCCGCTCGCCGGACTGGCCGATCCCGAGCTGCTTGCCCCCACGATCGCGCAGGCGCTCGGCCTCAGGGAGGTGGCGGGGAAGTCGCCCCTCGACACGGTGAAGAGCGCGGTGAGCACCACCCGCCTCCTGCTCGTCCTCGACAACTTCGAGCACCTGGTGCCTGCGGCGCGGGCCGTCGCGGAGCTGCTCGCGGCGTGTCCCGCGCTCTCGGTGCTCGCAACGAGTCGCGCGCTGCTGCGGATCTCGGCGGAGCGCGAGTACGAGGTGCCGCCGCTTCCCCAGGACGCGGCGGTCGAGCTGTTCTCCGACCGCGCCCCGGGGTTCGCCCTGACCGAGGAGAACGCGGCGGACGTGGCCGCGATGTGCAACAGGCTCGACGGCCTGCCGCTCGCGCTCGAGCTCGCGGCCGCACGAGCGAGCGTGCTCTCCCCGCGGGCGATCCTCGAGCGGCTCGAGAGCGGGCTGGCGCTCCTGACGCGCGGCGCGCGAGACCTGCCGGCGCGCCAGCAGACGATTCGCTCCACGATCGACTGGAGCTACCGCCTGCTCGACCTCGCGGAGCAGGCCCTCTTCTCCCGGCTCGGCGTTTTCGCCGGCGCCTTCACGCTGGAGGCCGCAGCTGCGGTCTGCGCGCCGACGGAGCTCGCCCTCGACCCGGTGGACGCCGTCGGCTCGCTCGTGGAGAAGAACCTGCTGCGCCGGAACGCGACGCGCGACCGCTTCTCGATGCTCGAGACGATCCGGGAGTTCGCGCTCGAGCGGTTGGTGGAGAGCGGCGAGGCCGACCTGCTTCGGCGCCGGCACGCCGAGTACTTCCTGGCGCTCGTGGAGCGCTCCGAGGCCGAGGTCGCGACCGGTGCGGGCCAGGCGCCGTGGAACGAGCGGCTCGAGGCCGAGCACGACGAGTGCCGCGCAGCGCTCGACTGGCTGGCGGTGGCGGGTGACGACGATCTCGAGCTCCGGCTCGCGACCGCGCTGGCGCGTTTCTGGCGCTTCCACAACCACCTGAGCGAGGGCTCCCGCCGGCTCGGGCGGGCGCTGTCACGGGCGGCGAGCCCGCCTCCCGAGCTCCGCGTGAAGGCGCTCAGCGCCGCTGCGGGATTCGCGTACTTCCAGGGCCGGCACGCCGAGGCGAGAAGGGGTGTGGAGGCCGCGCTCGAGGTCAGCCGTGAGCTGGCCGATCCGACGCTCGAGGGCCGGCTGCTCGTCGAGCTGGCGCTCATCCTGGCCGCGGAGGACGAGCTCGAGCGCGCGGGCGTCCTCCTCGAGGAGGCGATCGCGCTGTTCCGCAGGGTCGGGAGTGATCCGCTGCTGGCGGCTGCGACCCACAACCTCGGCTACCTCGTGCTGCGCCGCGGGGACGTCGAGAGGGCGTCGACCCTCTTCCAGGCGAGCCTCGAGCTCTTCCGGCAGCTGGCGGACGATCAGGGGACGGCGGTCTCGCTCCACGGGCTGGGGGTCACGTCTCTCTTCGGCGGCGACCCGACCGGGGCGCTCTCGCGATTCAGGGAGAGCCTCGTCCTGGCCGAAAGGCGTCGGTTCACGATCGGCGTGGTCGCCGCCCTCGAGGGGGTCGCCGCCGGGCTGGCCGCGATCCGCGACGCGCGGCCCGCGGCGCTCCTCCTCGGTGCGGCCGACGAGGCCCGCGCTGTCGAGCAGGCTGCACCCGAGCAGGTCGAGCGCGATGTCCGGGAGCGTCTCGAGGCTGCGGTCGTGGCCGAGCTCGGCGAGGGGGCCGTCGAGCTGTACCGAGCCCAGGGCCGTGGCCTCGGCCTGGATGACGCCGTTGCGCTCGCGCTCGACGAGTCGGAGGCTCCCGGCGGGCGTGTCACGCGGACGTTTCTCTTCACCGACATCGTCGGGTCGACGCGGCTCGTCGAGGCGATGGGAGACGAGGCCTGGACCGAGCTCCTGGGCTGGCACGATCGCACGCTCCGGTCGCTCTTCGCCGAGCACGGGGGTGAGGAGGTCGACCACCCGGGCGACGGGTTCTTCGTGGCGTTCGTCGACCCAGCATCGGCCCTCGAGTGTGCGGCCGCGATCCAGCGGACCCTGCTCGAGCATCGACGGGCGGTCGGGTTCGCCCCGGGTGTCCGCATCGGCGCCCACACTGCGGCGGCGATCGGGTCGGGGGGCTCCTACCGGGGGAGCGGAGTGCACCAGGCTGCGCGGCTCGCCGCCCTGGCCGGGGAGGGCGAGATCCTCGCCAGTGTCGGGACGCTGGAGCTCGCGCCGCGTTTCCGCGCGGGGACGCCGCGGAGCGTGACCGTGCGCGGAAGCACGCAGCCCCTGGAGGTGGCGCCCGTCGTGTGGTCCGGCCGGTAGGCCTGGCTAGTCGGCCGCCGGCGCGGCGGTCGGAGGCTCTGCCTCGGACCCGGGCTCCAAGAGCCCCGGGGGCTCGTCTCGGATCTGGCCCCAGTGGGTGCCTAGCTCCCCCAGCCCGCACTCCGTGAACACATGCTCGTTGCCCGGCGGGATCTCGATCGCCCAGTAGCCGGACTTGGCGTCCTTGCCGAGCTTGTCCCTGAGGCACTGCCTCCAGTTCCTCTCGATGCTCGGCGGCTTGATCCAGTAGCTCGGCATGGCTCCCTCTCGTTGCTGAAGCCACCATCCTCCCGGATGGGCCACGTCCGGGCAAGGCGTGAGCTCGGGCAGCCGCCTGCCTAGACTCGGTCGGTGCGGATCCTGATCGCCGAGGACGAGACGATCATCCGGCTCGACCTGGCGGAGCTGCTCTCCCGGGCGGGGCACGAGGTCTGCGCCGAGGCGCGCGACGGGGTCGAGGCGGTCGCGCTCGCGCGCGAGCAGACGCCGGACCTCGCAATCCTCGACGTGAAGATGCCGCGACTCGACGGGATCGAAGCCGCCCGGCGGATGCTCGACGAGCGTCCTCTGCCGATCGTGATGCTGACCGCCTACGGGCAGGAGGAGCTCGTTGCACGGGCGGTCGAGGCGGGCGTCTTCGGGTACCTCGTCAAGCCGTTCCGGGAGTCCGATCTGCTGCCCGCGATCGAGACGGCGCGCGCGCGGCACGAGGAGCTTGCCGCGCTGCGGGAGGAGGCGGAGTCGCTTGCCGACGCGCTCGCGGCACGGAAGTCGATCGAGCGGGCGAAGGGCCTGCTGATGAACCGGGACGGGCTCTCCGAGCAGGACGCCTTCGCGCGCCTCCGTCGGGCGAGCCAGCTCTCCGGACGACCGCTGAAGGTCATCGCCGAGGCTCTGATCGCCACCTTCGACCCTTGACGACCGAGCACCCGAACGCCGCCGGGGTCAGGCGCGTCTTCAGCGCGTTCGGCGGCGGAGACACGCGCGCGCTGCCGGAGTTGATCGCCGAGGACGCCGTCTGGCACGTCCCGGGCTCTGCGCCCGTGAGCCGTACGTACCGCGGCCGCGCGGACGTCTTCGAGCTCTTCCGCCTGACCCGGCGATTGACGAGCGGCACCTACCTGAGCGAGCTCCGGTGGGTGCTGGCCGACGACGAGCATGCGGTCGCGGTCTACCGCGCGCGGGGCCGTCGGGCCGGGCGGACTCTCGACCTCGACCAGGTACTCCTGATCTCACTCCGGGCGGGCCGGTGGGCGCACGTCATCGCCCTCCCGACCGACCCCGCCGCCTTCGAGGCCTTCTGGGCGTAGCTGGGGCCGCGCTTCGCGGATCTGGCCGGGAGGCCGGAAGTCGGATCTCCCCTATCATGCGGCTGACCCGGCTCGCATGCGCGAACGGGCAGCTCCCACTAGCCGAGGAGAATTCTGATGAGGAAGCTACGAGCGGCGACCTGGGTCGGACTCGCCGTCCTCGCCCTGGTTGTCGCCGGCACAGCCTCCGCGAAAACGTGGAAGGCGCAGCCGAACGAGTACGTCGTCGTCTACCAGGACGGGGTGCCGCTCGCGCAGGCGCGGCTCGCCATCCGCCAGGCGGGCGGCCTGCTCGTCCACGAGAACGCGAAGATCGGGGTGTCGACCGTCTACTCCGCCAACCCCCTCTTCCTGGCCGAGGTGATGCGCTCACCGGCGCTCGCCGGCGCGGCGCGGAGCCGTCCGGTCGGCAAGGCCACCTCCGTCAAGCCCAGGCCGGACCTCGTCGAGCGGCTTACCGACGCCGAGCGCGCGAGCGTGAAGGCCTCTGCCTCCAGAGACGCCCCCGCGGTCGGGGCCGAGCCACTCTCCCGCCTCCAGTGGGACATGGCGATGATCCACGCGACCGTCGACGGCTCCTACGCGATCCAGCAGGGAGATCCGCGCGTCCGGATCGGGATCATCGATACGGGCATCGAGGCGAGTAATCCCGATCTCGCCCCGAACTTCAATGCGGCGGTGAGCCGCAACTTCACGACCGACATCCCGGCGGTCGACGGGCCCTGCGAGGTGCCGTCGTGCCAGGATCCTGCAAACGTCGACGACAACGGCCATGGCACGCACGTCGCCGGCACCGTGGGGGCGGCGCTGAACGGTCTCGGCATCGCCGGCGTGGCGCCGAGGGTGACGCTCCTCAACCTCCGGGCCGGTCAGGACTCCGGCTACTTCTTCCTGCAGCCGACAGTCGACGCGCTCACGTACGCCGGGGACAACTCGGTCGACGTGGTCAACATGAGCTACTACATCGACCCGTGGCTCTTCAACTGCGTGAACAGCCCGGAGGACTCGCTGCAGGCGCGGATGGAGCAGGGCACGATCATCCTCGCCACGACCCGCGCTCTCAGGTACGCCTATAACCACGGCGTGACGCTGGTCGCCGCGCTCGGCAACGGGCACTCCGACAAGGACAACCCGACGATCGATACCTCGAGCCCCGACTACCCGCCGGGCTCGGAGTACCTTCGCCACGTCAACAACACCTGCCTCGACCTGCCGACCGAGGGCGAGAACGTGATCAGCGTCATCTCAGTCGGCCCATCGACGATGAAGGCGGACTACTCGGACTACAGCATCGACGGGGCCGTCGTCGCAGCGCCCGGTGGCTACTTCCGGGACTACCCCGGAACTCCCCTCAGCCGCAGGGCCGAGAACCTGATCCTGTCGACCTACTCCGAGCGCCTCGCGCGCCTGAACGGGGATCTCAATCCAGACGGGACGCCGAACACGCCGTTCGTCCTCCGTGACTGCCAGAGCGGCACCTGCGCGTACTACCAGTACCTGCAGGGCACCTCGATGGCGAGCCCGCACGCGGTCGGCGTCGCGGCGGTGATCGTGAGCCAGTGGGGAAGTCTCCAAGGCGCCGACGGCGGGCTCGGGCTGCGGCCCTTCTGGACCGAGTGGGGGCTCACCACCCGGGCCGTCGACCACCCGTGCCCGGTTCCGCCGCTCATCGACTACGGGCCCGCCGGTAGGCCCGACTCCTACGACGCCCTCTGCCAGGGCAGCGCCGAGAAGAACAACATCTGGGGCGACGGCATCGTCGACGCGATGCGCGTCCTCCGGCGATAGGGACCCGCGCAGACTCCGCGGCCTTCGGCCGCTCCGCTGCACGCTAAGAGCCTGAACCTTCCAAGCGTGCAGCGGAGGCGGCCAAGTGCCGCCGGAGTTCCGCGCCCAAGGCTTGAAACCTTCTAAGCGTGCAGGCCTCCGGCGTCAGCCGGAGGGTCTGCGCGGGCCCCGTGAAAGCGTGCAGGCCTCCGGCGTCAGCCGGAGGGTCTGCGCGGGCCCGTGAAAGCGTGCAGGCCTCCGGC
>JACDAS010000236.1 GCA_013695295.1 Actinomycetota bacterium
AACGAGGTTCTCAGAGCTCGATCACGACGAGGCGTTCCTCGGTCAGCTCGCGGATCGCAGACGCCGGTCCCTCGCGCGTGTTTCCGGAGTCCTTGACGCCGCCGTAGGGCATCTGGTCGGCCCGGAAGGTCGGAGACTCGTTGATCGTCACGCCACCGAAGTCGAGCTCGCGGGCCGCGCGGAGGGCGTTGCCGAGATCGCGCGTGAAGATCCCCGCCTGGAGGCCGAAGCGGGTCGCGTTCGCGCGGGTGATCGCCTCCGCGAGCGAGTCGACGGCATCCACCGTGCAGACCGGGCCGAACACCTCGTCGCACGAGACTCGCAGGTTGGCCCCGGCGCCGCCGATGACGGTCGGCCGGATCAACCCTTCCTCGACGTCGCCGCCGGCGAGGATCGAGGCCCCCGAGCGCCGCGCCTCGTCGATCCACGCGAGGATCCTGGTACGCGCCTCCTCGTCGATCACCGGCCCGACGTCGGTCTCCTCGTCGGCCGGATCACCGGTTCGCAGACGGGCCACGCAGGCGAGGAACCGCTCCAGGAAGGGCTCGTGCACCGCGCGGGCCACGAAGATCCGCTGCACGGAGATGCAGCTCTGGCCGGCGAAGGAGAAGGCGTGCTCGGCGAGGCTCACCGCCGCAGCGTCGAGGTCGGCGCTCTCGTCCACGATCGCTGGCGTTGCGTTTCCGAGCTCGAGACAGACCCGTTTGCGGGGAGCGCGCTCGCGAAGCGCCCACCCGACCGTCCCCGAGCCGGTGAACGTGAGCAGCTTGACCCGCTCGTCCGAGACGAGGGCGTCGCCGAGCTCCTCGGACGGGCCTGCGACGACGTTCAGCCAGCCCGGCGGCAGGCCGGCCTCGAACGCGAGCTCCGCCAGGAAGAGGGCCGACAGCGGCGTCTGCGAGGCGGGTTTCAACACGACGGGGCACCCGGCGGCGAGGGCGGGGGCGAGCTTGTGCGCCACGAGGTTGAGCGGGAAGTTGAACGGGCTGATCGCGCCGACGACCCCGATCGGGCGCCGCAGCGTGAACGCGAGCTTGCCCTCGCCGGCCTGGGAGGCGTCCATCGGCACCATCTCGCCGGCGAGCTTGCGGGCCTCGACCGCGGCCATCGTGTACGTCGACATCGCCCGCCGCACCTCCACGCGCGCGGCCTTCAACGGCTTGCCGGCCTCAGCGCAGATCAGGCGCGCCGCCTCGTCGTGCCGCCGCCCGAGCAGGCCGGCGACGCGGACGAGGATCTCGGCACGCTTGTGCGCCGGCAGTGGCTGCTCGAGCACCGCGGAGGCGGCGTCGACCGCGCGCAGAGCCTCGTCACGGCCGGCGCGCGCCACCCGGCCGACGAGATCGCCCGAGTAGGGCGAGACCACCTCGAGCCAGGTCCCCGTCTCGACCTGCTCGCCGCCGATCGGGAGCCGCCGGTCGATCGCCGTGGCGGCCATGGGCCCGAGTCTAGACTCGGTGTGTCTTGACGAGTCACCCGCTCATCGTCGACGCCGTACGCTCGCCGATCGGCAAGCGCGGAGGGACGCTCTCGAGCGTTCGCGCGGACGAGCTTGCGGCCCAGGTCCTGGACGGGCTCGTCTCCAGGCAGGGGCTCGATCCCGGGGCGGTTCAAGACGTCCAGATGGGCTGCGTGACGCAGATCGGGGAGCAGGCCCTGAACGTGGGCCGCATGGCCGTGTTGATCGCCGGCTGGCCCGAGACCGTGTGCGCGGCGACGATCGACCGCCAGTGCGGCTCCTCGATGCAGGCCTGCCTCAACGCCGCCTCGGCGATCCAGGCCGGACACCTCGAGCTCGTGGTGGCGGCCGGCGTCGAGTCGATGTCGCGGGTGCCGATGGGATCGAATCTCGGCTCGGAGGGTTTCGCCGGGTTCTCGTCCCGGCTGCTCGACGCCTGGGAGATCGTCCCGCAGGGAATCTCCGCCGAGGTGATCGCGGAGGAGTGGGACCTGTCGCGCGAGCAGCTGGACGCCTACTCGCTCGAGTCGCACCGCCGCGCCCTCGATGCGATCGCGGCGGGGAGGTTCGAGGAGGAGATCGTCCCGATCGACGTCGGGGACGGGCCCGGCGTGGCCGCGCTCGGGCGCGAGGCCGCCGGGGGCCCGGTCGGCGGGGCCACCGCCGTGGAGCCGCGCGGCACCCTCTTCGCCGTCGACGAGACGCCGCGAGCAGATACCTCGGCGGAGAAGCTCGCCGCGTTGCCCCCCGCGTTCAAGCCCGACGGGCGGATCACGGCTGGGAGCTCGAGCCAGATCGTCGACGGCGCCGCTGCGGTCCTCATCGCCAGCGAGCAGCGCGCGACCGAGCTCGGCCTGGAGCCCCGCGGCCGCTTCGCCTCCTTTGGCCTCGCGGGTGTCGACCCCTACCGGATGCTGCACGGCAACCCCCAGGCCTGCGAGCGCGCGCTCGCGCGGGCGGGCCTCCGCTGGGACGACATGTCCGTGATCGAGGTCAACGAGGCGTTCGCGTCGGTCGTGCTCCAGTTCGCCAGGGATGCCGGGCTCGAGGAGCGCATGGGCGACGTGAATCCGAACGGCGGCGGGATCTCACTGGGGCACCCGCTCGGCGCGACCGGGGCCAGGATCACCGCGACGCTGCTGAACGAGCTCGAGCGACGGGCGGCCCGCTACGGGATCGCCTCGATGTGCATCGGTCAGGGCCAGGCGATCGCGGCGGTGATCGAAAGGTTTTAGGCCCGCGCGGACATCGCTTGGGCCCGCGCAGACCCTCCGGCTACGCCGGAGGCCTGCACGCTATGAAGGTTTTCGGGCTCTTAGCGTGCAGCGGAGGCGCCCGAAGGGCGCCGGAGTCTGCGCGGGTCCAGGTAACAACCCTCCGGCTTCGCCGGAGGCCTGCACGCTTAGAAGGGAAAGGCACGCCTCGCCCTTGTGGTTCTGATCTAGCGTGCAGGCCTCCCGCGAAGCGGGAGGGTCTGCGCGGGTTCCGTCATGGGGACTCTGAGCAGGCGGGCGGCCAGCGGGATGCTCGTTCCCTGGACGAGCACCGAGAGGGCCGTGACAACGAAGACGATTCCGTAAATCCTGTTCGCGTCCTCAACCTCGGCGAGCAACGCGAACGCTCCGAGCAGGATCGGCACCGCACCCTTCAGGCCGCCCCACATCACGAACAGCCGCTCACCCGGCCGCAGGCGCGCGGGGAGGAGCAGGATCCCCGCCACGAGGGGGCGCGCGGCCAGCGAGAGGACGAGCGCGAGCACGAGCCCGTCCAGCCACACGCCCTCTCGCCCGAGATCGCCGAGGTCGATCGTGAGCCCGAGCGCGGCGAAGACGGCGATTTCTGCGAGGCTCGCAAGCGAGCCGTGGAAGCGCTCCGTCTCGCGCTTGTAC
>JACDAS010000254.1 GCA_013695295.1 Actinomycetota bacterium
GCTCGAGCGCGAGCTGTCCGCGCTGGGGGTCGAGCACGCGGTGCTCTCGACCTCCGGCGACTGGCTCCACACCTTCGCGCACTTCGTCAAGCGCCGCTCGGCGAGGCGATGAGCTTCGAGGAGCCGCTCTACCTGCTTGCCCTGCTGGTGGTTCCGGCCGCCGTCGCGGCGTACGTCCTGCTCCATCGCTCCCGCGAGCGTGAGACCGAGCGATTCTCGAGGCGGGCGCTCCTGCCCGGGCTCGTCGATCGCTCGCCCGGACGCCTCCGGCACCTGCCGGCCGCCGTCTTCTGCCTCGGCCTCACGGCGCTCATCGTCGGCGTCGCCCGCCCGCACGCCACGATCTCCGTTCGCCGGGAGCTGGCGACCGTCGTGCTCGTGATCGACACCTCCCGGTCGATGTCGGCGACCGACGTCCCACCGAGCCGGCTCGAGGCGGCGAAGGCGACCGCGAGACGTTTCGCGGAGCAGGTTCCGCGGCGCTTCCGGGTCGGCGTCGTGGCCTTCGCCTCCACCGCCCGCGCCGTCGCGCCGGCGACCACCGACCGAGGCGTCGTCCGTGCCGCGCTCCGCGCGATCCGACCGGGCGAGGGGACGGCGCTCGGGGACGCGATCGAGCGGGCGATCCAGGTCGGAAAGGCCCGCAGCCGAGGCACCCCCGTCTCCGTGCTCGTCATCTCCGACGGCGCCGAGATGGGCGGCCGCGTCCCCGCCGGAACGGCCGCCCGCAAGGCCCGCCGACTCGGGATCCCCATCCACACGATCGCACTCGGAACGCAGGCCGGGGTCGTCGAGGTGCGCCGCATCGGCGGCTACGTCGAGCGGATCCAGGTGCCGCCGAGCCCGAGGACGCTGCGCCGCGTGGCCCAGCTGACCCGCGGCCGATTCTTCGCGGCGCCGGGCAGGGCCCGACTCGACGCGGTCTACGACGAGCTCGGCTCGCGCCTGGGGCACAGGCGTCGCAAGGAGGAGATCACGTTCGCCTTCGGGGCGGGCGGCGCCCTACTGATGCTCGCCGGCGGCCTCGTCTCGGCGACGCTCTTCAGGCGGCTGCCGTGAGGGGCCCGGTCGTGGCGCTGGCGGTGACGGCGGTGGTCGCCCTCGCCGCGCCGGCCAGCCAGGCCGCCGATGAGTGTCGCGGCCTGATGGCCTGCATCTCCGTGCCCGGACCGTGGGTCGCGATCCCCGCGCCGGCCCGCGGACGCCCGTCCGCACTCGCACGCTGGCAGCTGCGCTGCCCCGAGGGGATCGTCGCGGGCCTCGACGCGCGGGTGAGCGACCGCGCGGTCGATGTCGGCTTCGTCGGGCTCCTCGGGAGCCCCGTCAATCCCGGGATCACGACCCGCGACTCGGTCGTGTTCACGGGGACGTACGCCGGCCTGCGCCCCATCGCGACCAGCTTTCGCCCGTTCCTCGGGTGCATCCGCGGCGGGGGCGGCGGTCGAACCCCGACACGGGCTCAGGCGTTCCGGCCCGGACAGCCGCTCAGCTTCCGAACGCGGACGCTGCGCCTCCGAGGGGGCTCCCTGACCCGGGCCACCCATCGCTGCCGGCCCGGCGAGCGACTGCTCGAGGCCTCGCACGCCGCAGGCTTCTTCACCCCTGAGCCGCCGCCCGCGGCCCAGCTCGCGCTCGTCCGCGTCACGCGTGCGGTGCGCGGGAACACGATCTTCGTCGCCGCCAGCCGCCAGGGAGTTCGGCGCGGGGTCACGGTCGTCGTCCAGATCCAGGCGCTCTGCGCGAGGAGTCCCGGGTGAGCTTCCGCTGGCCGCTGCTCCTCGGGACGCTCGCGCTCGTACCGCTCGTCCTGCTCGGATTCGTCCTGCTCGAGCGCCGGCGAGCCCGCTACGCCGTCCGCTTCACGAACCTCGAGCTGCTCGCGGCAGTCGCGGGGAGCTCGGCGCCCTGGCGGCGCTGGGTCCCCGCGGCCCTGTTCCTGCTCGCACTCGCACTCGCGCTCGCCGGGCTCGCGCGGCCCCAGGTCTCGGTCTCGGTTCCGAGGGAGCGGGCGAGCGTCGTCGTCACGATCGACAGCTCGGGCTCGATGCTGGCCGAGGACGTGAAGCCAACCCGGCTCGCCGCGGCCCAGGAGGCCGTGCGGCGGTTCCTCGACCGGCTGCCGAAGCAGTTCCGGGTCTCGCTCGTCACCTTCTCCTCGGAGACGTTCGTGCTGACGCCGCTCACGCGGGATCGCCAGCTCCTGCGCGAATCGATCGACCTCCTCTCGCCGGGAATGGGCACCGCGATCGGCGACGCGCTCGCGCGCTCGGTCGAGGTCGTGCGCGATGACGAGACCGCCCCTGACGACGGAAGCGGCTCGACCGGGGAGCCCGAGCAGCGACCCGGAGCCAAGCCGCTGACGGCGATCCTCTTCCTCTCGGACGGCTTCCAGACGAGGGGAGTGCTCCAGCCACAGGAGGGTGCGCAGCGCGCGAAGTCGTACGGGATCCCGGTCTACACCGTCGCGCTCGGCACGCCCGACGGCGAGGTGACCTTCGATCGCGGCGGCTTCACGAGGACGATTCCGGTGCCGCCCGATCCGGCGACGCTCCGGCAGATCGCCCGGACGACGGGGGGCAAGTTCTACGAGGCGAAGACCGGGGAGACGCTGAACGAGGTCTACGAGAGCCTCGGGTCGCGCTTCGGGCGGACGCGGGAGAAGCGGGAGGGGACGTTCGCCTTCCTGGGCGGGGCGGCACTCCTGCTGGTGGCGGCGGGCCTCCTCTCGACACGCTGGCTGCAGAGGCTGCCGTGAGGGCAGCGCCGCTCGCGCTCGCCGCAGCCGCCGCCGCGTTCCTCGCCGCCGGCTGCGGCGGCGGGGACGCAACCGTTGCCGGGACCACGTCCACGG
>JACDAS010000262.1 GCA_013695295.1 Actinomycetota bacterium
CCGCTACGTCGGCGAGACGCTCGTCAAGGCCGCTCTCGGCCTCTGCGCGCTCGTGTCGATCCTGACGACGGTCGGGATCGTCGTCGCGCTGCTCGAGCCCGCGCTCGAGTTCTTCAGGGAGATCTCGGTCATCGACTTCCTGACCGGGACGAACTGGGCCCCCCTCTTCGAGCCCGCGCACTTCGGCGTCGTCCCGCTCCTCGTCGGCACCCTCCTCGTGACCCTCTGGGCGTGCATCGTCTGCATCCCCTTCGGCCTGGGCTCTGCGATCTACCTCAGCGAGTACGCGCGCCCGGGGACGCGCAAGGTCTTGAAGCCGGCCCTGGAGCTGCTCGCCGGGATCCCGACCGTCGTCTTCGGCTACTTCGCGCTCACCTTCGTGACGCCGCTCCTCCGCGACATCGGCCTGAACGTGGAGATCTTCAACGCCCTGAGCGCAGGGCTCGTGATGGGCGTGATGCTGATCCCGACCGTCGCCTCGCTCTCCGAGGACGCGATGACGGCGGTGCCTCAGAATCTGCGCGACGGCGCGTACGCTCTCGGCGCGACCCGGCTGCAGGTGGCGACGCGCACGGTCGTCCCCGCGGCGGTCTCGGGGATCGTCGCGAGCTTCGTGCTCGGGATCTCGCGGGCCGTCGGCGAGACGATGATCGTGCTGATCGCCGCCGGCCAGCAGCCGCAGCTCACCTTCGACCCGCGGGTCGGGATCGAGACGATGACCGCCTTCATCGCCGCCACCGGTGCGGGCGACGTCCCGCGCGGCACGATCGAGTACAAGACGATCTTCGCGGTCGGGATCACGCTCTTCGCGATCACGCTCGTCCTGAACATGTTCTCGATCCGCCTCGTCAGGCGCTTTCGCGAGGTCTACGAATGAGCCGCCTCGAAGGTTCCCGGCGGACCGGCCGGGGGCGCGGGCTTGCGTTCCAGCTCGCGCTCTGGCTGTCCCTCGCGGTCGGATTCTTGACGCTGGGTGCGCTGCTCGTCCAGGTCTTCACGAAGGGCTTCGCGCGCGTAGACGGGAAGCTCTTCACCGACCCGCCGTCCTTCGATCCGCTGATCGCCGGCGCTCGACCGGCGATCTTCGCGACGCTCTGGCTGATGGGCCTGGTCTTTCTCTTCGCTGTTCCGGTGGGGATCGGTACCGCGATCTACCTCGAGGAGTACGCGCGCAAGGACCGCTGGTACAACCGGCTCCTCGAGGTGAACATCCAGAACCTCGCCGCCGTCCCGTCGATCGTGTACGGGATCCTCGGCCTCGCGTTCCTCGTCCGCGGGCTCGGGCTCGGCCGGGTGGTGCTGGCCGGAGGAATGATCCTCACCCTCCTCGTGCTCCCGACCGTGATCATCGCTGCCCGTGAGGCGCTGCGCGCGGTGCCGGGATCGATCCGGGAGGGGGCGGTCGCCCTTGGCGCCACGCAGTGGCAGGTCGTCTGGCGCCAGGTCCTCCCCGCGGCGGTTCCCGGGATCGCCACCGGCTCGATCCTCGCCCTCTCGCGGGCGATCGGGGAGACGGCTCCGCTGATCATGGTCGGCGCGGTCACCTACATCTCGTTCAACCCGTCCCTGCTCGGCCCGTTCACCGCCCTGCCGATCCAGATCTACACCTGGACGAATCAGCCGCAGGAGGAGTTCCGAGTCCTGGCCGCCGCAGCGATCATCGTCCTGCTCGTCATCCTGCTCGTCATGAACTCGTTCGCGATCGTCATCCGCAACCGCTACCAGAAGAGGTGGTGATGAGCTCCGACACCGAAGCGACGCCCGTGCGGCTTGCCTCACCCTCGACCCTCGACCAGCGCGACACCGGCGCGGGTGCGCCGTTCCGGGAGAGCGTTTTCGACGTCTCGGACGCGACGGTCACCTACGACGGCTCCCCGGCTGTCCAGGGTGTCTCGCTCGAGATCCACCGCAACCAGATCACCGCGATCATCGGGCCGTCCGGCTGCGGCAAGAGCACGTTCATCCGCTGCTTCAACCGGCTGAACGACCTGATTCCGAGCGCCCGCGTGCTCGGGCGGTTCATGTACCACGGCGAGGATCTCTACGGCGCGGGGGTCGACCCGGTCGAGGTGCGAAAGCGGGTCGGCATGGTCTTCCAGAAGCCGAACCCGTTCCCGAAGTCGATCTACGACAACGTCGCCTTCGGCGCACGCGTGCTCGGGATGAAGGAGAACCTCGACGCCCGCGTCGAGCGCGCCCTCGAGCAGGCGGCGCTCTGGGACGAGGTCAAGGACCGGCTGAAGAAGGGCGCGCTCAGCCTCTCCGGCGGCCAGCAGCAGCGGCTCTGCATCGCCCGGGCGCTCGCGACCGAGCCCGAGGTGATCCTCATGGACGAGCCGGCCTCCGCGCTCGACCCGATCGCGACGACCCGGATCGAGGATCTGATGCACGAGCTGAAGCGCGAGTACACGATCCTGATCGTCACGCACAACATGCAGCAGGCCGCGCGCGTGGCCGACATGACGGCGTTCTTCAGCGTCGAGCGCGGCGCCGAGGGGCAGCGGCACGGGATCCTCGTCGAGTACGACCGGACGGACAAGATCTTCACGCAGCCCGCGGACAAGCGCACCGAGGACTACGTCACGGGGCGGTTCGGGTGATGCGCCGCTCATTCCAGGAGGAGCTCCAGCAGCTCGAGGCGACGCTGCTCGAGGAGGGCGAGCTCGTCCTCCGCGCGATCCGCGGGGCGACGAAGGCCCTCGCCGAGAGTGACGCCGACCTCGCAGACGAGGTGATCGCCTTCGACGACGACGTCGACCGTCAGTTCGTGGCGATCGAATCCGGGATCGAGTCGCTGCTCGCCCGCCAGACCCCGGTCGCGATCGACCTCCGACTCGTACTCGCGATGCTGCACATCAATCTCCACCTCGAGCGGATGGCCGACTACTGCGTCACCGTGGCGAAGCTCGTCAAGCTCGCAGCGGGCCTGTCCTACGAGCCGAAGCTGCTCGACGCCTTCGAGGAGATGGGCGAGCGGGCCGAGGAGATGCTCCGCGTTGCGCTGAACTCGTTCTCGGCGCGAAACCTCGCTCGGGCGGAGTCGCTCGTCGAGCTGGACGAGCTGATCGA
>JACDAS010000296.1 GCA_013695295.1 Actinomycetota bacterium
GGAAAGTGCTCCGCACTTTCCGCGGGCCTAGTCTCTCCGTTCGCTCCGCTCGGGAACGCGGGCAAGAGCCTGCTCGAGGTCGGCCCAGAGCTCGTCCACGTCTTCGAGGCCAGCGCTGAGGCGGAGCAGGCCTTCAGGGACGCGGTCTCCCTCCCACCGGTGGCGGGACTCGATGGACGACTCGACCCCTCCCAGGCTGGTCGCGTTCTTGATCACGCGCGTCGAGGTCTCGAGCGTGCGGGCGGCGTCCCCGCTTGCCACGTCGAACGAGAGCAGGCCCCCGAAGCCCCCCTGCATGAACCTGGCGGCGAGCGGGTTGCCGAGGCCGGGGTAGCGAACCAGCTCGACCCCGGGATGCGCGTCGAGCCGGTGCGCAAGCTCGAGCGCCGTTTCGGACTGGCGCAGGACTCGCAGCTCGAGCGTCTTCAGTCCCCGGAGCATGAGCCAGGCGGCGTCGGGTCCGGCGATCGGCCCGGTGAGGCCCCGCACACGCTTCAGCTGCTCCCAGTCGGCGTCCGACCGGCAGACCAGGGCTCCAAGCAGGACGTCCGAGTGACCTCCGAGGTACTTCGTCGCGCTGTGCAGGACGAGATCTGCTCCGTGCTCGAGCGGGCGTAGCAGCACCGGGGTCGACGCGGTGGCGTCGACGACGACGCGTGCGGGATGTTCGGCCGCCGCGGGCAAGTCCGGAAACGTGAGGAAGGGGTTCGATGGGGCCTCCAGCCAGATGAGGTCGGCCCCTTCGGGCGGCCGGCCGGCCTGGTCGAACTCCACGTGCTCGACGCCGAAGCGCCGAAGCTCGGCGAGGAGGAGGGGCGTGCCGTAGTAGCCCCCGCCCGCGAGGGCGATCGTCTGCCCGGGCTCCAGCAGGCCGAGGACGAGCGCGGTCGAGGCAGCGGCGCCGGAGGAGTAGAGGAGTGCCCGGCCACCGTCGAGCTTGCCGAGCGCTCGCTCGGCTGTGAGGCCGGCCGGGTGGTCGTAGCGCGAGTAGTAGAGCTCTCCTGCGGCTCCGTCGACATAGGGCCAGATCGTCGAGCGGTCGAGAGCCATACGGCGCGCACCCTACTTGTCTACGCTCCGCCCATGGCCGCCACGGAGGACTCGACCGCCGGCAAGCTGGAGCAGCTTCGAAGGCTCCGTGAGCAGGCCCTCCACGAGGGAAGCGAGAAAGCGGTTGAGCGCCAGCGCGCGCGTGGGAAGCTGCTCGCCCGCGAGCGGTTGGAGAAGCTCCTCGATGAGGGCTCGTTCGTGGAGCTCGACCGCTACGTCCGGCACCGCACGGCCGACTTCGGGATGCTCGAGAACAGGCCCTACGGCGACGCCGTCGTGACGGGGTACGGGGCGATCTTCGGCCGCAAGGTCTTCGTCTTCTCGCAGGACTTCACGGTTTTCGGCGGCAGCCTCTCGGAGGTGTTCGCGGACAAGATCTGCAAGGTCATGGACCTGGCCCTCAAGTACGGCTGTCCGGTGATCGGCATCAACGACTCGGGCGGTGCGCGCATCCAGGAGGGCGTCGTCTCGCTGGCCGGTTATGCGGAGATCTTCTGGCGGAACGTCCAGGCCTCGGGAGTCATCCCCCAAATCTCGCTGATCATGGGCCCTTGCGCGGGCGGAGCGGTGTACTCGCCGGCCATGACTGATTTCGTGTTTATGGTCGAGGAGACCTCATACATGTTCATCACCGGGCCAGACGTCGTGAAGACCGTGACCGGCGAGGAAGTCTCGTTCGAGGCGCTCGGCGGCGCGGCCACGCACGCGGCGAAATCGGGGGTCGCCCAGTTCATCTGCCCTAGCGAGGAGGCCTGTCTGGAAGATGCCCGCTACCTCGTCTCGTTCCTGCCGCAAAACAACGCCGAGCCGCCTCCGTTCTCGGAGCCGAACGACGCGGTCGGCCTGGAGGATCCCTCGCTCGACTCCCTCGTGCCCGACAACCCGAACCGCCCCTACGACATCAAGGACGTGATCTGCCGCGTCGTCGACGAGGGCGACTTCCTCGAGGTGCACGAGCGCTTTGCGGAGAACATCGTCTGCGGCTTCGCCCGGCTCGGGGGGCATTCGGTCGGGATCGTCGGCAACCAGCCGCGCGTGCTCGCCGGTGTGCTCGACATCGACTCGTCCGTCAAGGCCGCACGTTTCGTCCGCACCTGCGATGCCTTCAACGTCCCGCTAGTCACCTTCGTCGACGTGCCGGGGTTCCTGCCCGGCACGGACCAGGAATGGCGAGGGATCATCCGCCACGGCGCGAAGCTCCTCTACGCCTACTCCGAGGCGACGGTTCCCAAGCTGGCGGTGATCACGCGCAAGGCCTACGGAGGGGCCTACGACGTCATGAGCTCCAAGCACATCCGGGCCGACTTCAACTTCGCCTGGCCAACGGCCGAAGTCGCCGTGATGGGGCCCGAGGGCGCGGTCAACATCGTGTTCCGGGACGAGCTGGCCGAGGCCGCCGATCCCGAGACGAGGCGGGCGGAGCTGATCGAGGACTACCGGGAGCGGTTCGCGAATCCGTATTCCGCGGCCGAGCGCGGCTACGTCGACGACGTGATCGAGCCGCGCCGGACGCGGCCCGTGCTGATCGACGCGCTCGAGACGGCGCTGCCAAAGCGCGAGCGCCGACCGCCGCGCAAGCACGGCAACATCCCGCTCTAAGAACCCGTTTCAGAATGACGACTCGTCGACGGGGTGCGCTGGGCGCGTGCGAGGCTAGGACGCAGGGAGCGCCAATAGCAGCTGCTATTGGCGTGACTGAGGACGACGGCTCGTGCGTGTCCAGCGCGCCACGACGGCACAGACTTCATTTTGACACGGGTTCTAGACTGCGGCGAGCTCGCGCAGCGGCTCCGAGATCCCGAGTTCCTCGCCGAGCGCCTGCACCACCCGAGGATCGAACTGCGTGCCAGCGCAGCGCTCGAGCTCGGCGAAAGCCGCGCGGCCGCCGGTGCCGGGGCGGTAGCAGCGGTCCGACGTGATCGCGTCGTACGCATCCGCCACGAGCAGGATCCTGGCGCCGAGCGGGATCGCCTCGGCCTCGAGCGCGTCCGGGTAGCCGCTCCCGTCCCAGTGCTCGTGGTGATGGAGGACCCACTTCGAGACCGGGTCGACGCCGAGGCTCTCGAGCATCCTGAAGCCGGTTTGAGGGTGCCGCTCGAGCAGGAGCCGCTCCGCGGGGGTCAGCACGCCGGGCTTTCTCAGCAGCTCCTCGGGGATCGCGAGCTTGCCGAGGTCGTGGAGGCTCCCCGCGAGGCGGATGAGCTCGACCTGGTCGTCGTCGAGCTCGAGTCGGGTGGCGATCCGGGCGGCGAGCTCGGCGACGCGCTCGGAGTGCGCGCCCGTATAGGTGTCGCGCGCGTCGACGGCGCGTGCGAGGTTGGCGGCGGCGTCAGAGCGCCCGACCCGGTCTCGCCCGCCCGCGATCCGCTGGAGCTCGTCGAACTCGACGACGGCCGGCCGGTAGACGCGAACGCGGTCCTTGCCGTGCTCCTTGGCCCAGTAGAGCGCGTTGTCTGCAAGCTTCAGCAGCTCGTCGCGGTCGGCGTGCGCCGGGAAGTTCGAGATCCCGGCGCTGACCGTGATCGCCCCGACCCGCTCGAGGCGCAGCGCTGCGACCCGGTTGACCACCGCCTCCGCCGTCTCGAGCCCCGCCGCGTCGTCGTAGCCGGGAAGCAGGATCGCAAACTCGTCGCCGCCGAGCCTGAACGTCTCACCGTTCTGGCGGAAGGTCGCCGCGAGCTCGGTCAGCAGCAGGTCGCCTGCGGGGTGGCCGAAGCGATCGTTGACCCGCTTGAAGTCGTCCACGTCGAGGAGGCACAGGGCGAGCGGCAGCCCGGTCTGCTCGGCGTGCTCGAGCTCCTCCCGCAGCCGTTCGTGGAAGTGCCTGTGGTTGCCGAGACCGGTGAGCGGATCGGTCAGCGCGAGCCTCATCGCGCGCAGGGCGTGGTAGCTCGAACGCTGGTAGAGGGCGATCGCGAGCAGGGGGCCGATCAGGGCTGCGCTGAAGAGCTCCGCGCGCTGCCAGAGGACGACCAGCGCGAGCGAGGTGGACGTCATCAACGCGAACGGAAGCAGGGTCGAGCGCACGTTCGAGGCCGCGAGTGAGTGGAAGGCCCGCCGCGAGCTGGCTGCGACGGCAGCCGTCACCAGGCCCATGTTGACCGTGTACTGGAGCAGTCCCGCGACCGCTACGGAGGCCACCAGGGCTGCGGAGCTTTTTCCATGCACGAGGGAGGTGCCTAACCCGGTGACGGCCGCTGCGATCGCGAAGACCGAGGCGTTGTAGGCGACGCGCATGGGCGGGCGGTGCTCGACGAGCTGCATCAGCGCGGGCGCGCCGAAGCACACGATCACGCCGGCATCCCACCCGAAGAGGACGACCGCGCTGACCCCGAAAACGAACGAGAGCGAGACGCCGCCCGCGTCGACGCCCTCGAGGGGGACCGGGAAGCGCTCGGCGATGACGGAGGCTGCCAGGAGCGTTGCGATCCCGAGCAATTCCGCCGTCCCTTGCGGGCCAGCCACGAACGACGCCAGAGCAAGCCCGACGACCGCGATCCCTGCGACACACGTCGGCCCGACGAGGAGCAGGAGCCTGCTTGGCATCGTCGGTCGCGCCGCCGCAGTCGCCTCCGTCACCAGCCGAAGTGGATCTCTGTGCTGACTCGGTCCCCGGGGTCGTTGTAGCCCGTCTGGCCAACGGCCGGCCCGCCGCCGCTGCCGCTCGTCTCGAGGCCCATCCCCGCAGCCCCCTGCGCCAGCAGGGTCACCGCCAGCACGATCGCGACAGCCAAGACCGCAGCCGCACGAATCACACGCATCGCATCATCGTCCTCCCTCCCGCAGTCAAAGCATTGTCCCCACGCGGCGAATCGCGAACAATCACTCGAATGGGTGATCATGCTCCCGACATCTGCGCTCGATAGGGTCGGGCCATGGAGCTTTCGATCGAGCCGGCGCCGAGCGACGCCGAGCGGGAGGCGATCGAGACCGCCTTCGCCGCCGCGCACGGCGAGCCGGAGCCGGCCGCGCCGCGTGGCGCCTGGTGGCGCCTCGGGCTCGAGGAGGCCCTCTCCCAAGCAGCTATGCGGTAGCGCGGCTCCTGAGGAGCCCGGGCGCGAGCCGCGCGTAGTCGAGCCCCGAGACCCAGGTGAGCCCGACGGCGACGAGCAGCGCCCACCAGGCGACCTCCTTGTCCCAGGCGCCGGCGGCGGCGAACCCGCCGACGGCGGCAGCGACAGCCTGAGACCACGTCTTGAGCTTGCCGAGATCCCGCGCGTGCATCACGATGCCCCGCTCGAGCGCGGCGAGGCGCAGGCCCGAGACGAGAAATTCCCGCGCGACGATCGCCACGACCATCCAGGCGGGAAACACGCCCTGCTCGATCAGCACGATCAGCACCGAGAGGACGAGGATCTTGTCCGCGACGGGGTCGAGCAGAGAGCCGAGCGGCGAGACGTGGCCGCGGCGCCGTGCGATGCGGCCGTCGAACCAGTCGGTCGCCATCGCGGCGACGAAGAGGCCGGTCGCCCAGTAGTCGTGGCCGGGGAAGTCCCACACGAAGAGCCCCACGACGAAGGGCACCGACAGCGCCCGAGCGACGGTGAGCTGATCGGGCAGGCCCATTCGCGGGGAGAATACGCGGCCGGTGGGCGTCTTCTCCAAAGTCCTGGTCGCGAACCGGGGCGAGATCGCCGTCCGGATCTTCCGGACGCTGCGGGAGCTCGGGATCGGTGCGGTCGCGGTCTACTCGGAGGCCGACCGCGACGCGCTGCACGTCCAGAAGGCGGACGAGGCCTACCTGATCGGACCCGGTCCGGCGGCCGAGAGCTACCTCGTCTCCGCCAGGATCGTCGAGGCGGCGACCCTCGCCGGCGCCGAGGCGATCCACCCCGGCTACGGGTTCCTGGCCGAGAACGCGCGCTTCGCCCGCTCGGTGCTCGAAGCGGGCCTCGTGTGGATCGGGCCGCCGCCGGAGGCGATCGAGCTGATGGGCTCGAAGACCGAGGCGCGGACCCGGATGCAGGCCGCCGGCGTCCCGATCATCCCCGGCACGACCGACCCGGTCGGCTCCGCGGAGGAGGTCGTCTCGCTCGGCAACGAGCTCGGCTACCCGCTGCTGATCAAGGCGGCCGCGGGCGGCGGCGGCAAGGGGATGAAGGTCGTGCGCGGCCCCGAGGAGGTCGCCTCCGCGTTCGAGTCGGCGGAGCGGGAAGGCCAGTCCTACTTCGCGAACCCGGCCGTCTACGTCGAGCGCTACCTCGAGGATCCCCGCCACGTCGAGGTGCAGGTGCTCGCGGACGGTCAAGGAAACGTGATCCACCTCGGCGAGCGCGACTGCACGATCCAGCGCCGCCACCAGAAGCTGGTCGAGGAGACGCCGTCCCCGGCGGTCGACGGGCTGCTCCGCGAGCGGATCGGCGCGATCGCCGTCGACGCCGCGCGGGCGGTGGGGTACCGCTCGGCGGGAACGATCGAGGGCCTCCTCTCGCCGGAGGGCGACTACTACTTCATGGAGATGAACACCCGGATCCAGGTCGAGCACACGGTCACCGAGGAGGTCACGGGGCTCGACCTCGTCCGCGAGCAGGTGCTGGTCGCCGCCGGGGAGCCGCTCTCGCTGAGCCAGGCAGACGTCCGGTTCCAGGGGCACGCGATCGAGTGCCGCATCAACGCGGAGGACGTCGCGGCCGGCTTCCTTCCCTCACCTGGCGTGATCTCGGCCTACCGCGAGCCCGGCGGGCCGGGCGTCCGGGTCGACTCCGGGGTCGCGTGCGGCAGCGAGATTCCGCCGCTCTACGACCCGATGATCGCGAAGCTGATCGTTCGGGGCTCCGACCGTGAGCACGCCCGACAGCGGATGCTGCGCGCGCTCCATGAGTTCGAGATCGGCGGCGTCAAGAGCCTGCTCGGATTCCACAGGGCGCTTCTGTCGCATCCGTGCTTCGTCGCAGGCGAGACCTGCAACGGCCTGGTCGAATCGGACGAGCTGGTCCGCCGAGCGGCCGAGCTCGAGCCGCCCGCGGCTCCGCGGGAGCCGGCTGTCGCGGGCACGGCGCGGCCGCGCGAGACGACCGTCGAGGTCGACGGTCGGCGCTTCGAGGTGCGCGTGCTCGTGCCGGAGCCGCCGCATGCGGGTCTCGCGCGCCGGCGCCGCGAGCGCGCGAGGTCCGGCCCGAGCGGGGCGGGGCTTGACGCCGTCGTCAGCCCGATGCAGGGGACGGTGCTCGCGGTGCGCGTGGGAAACGGCGACGCCGTCGCGAGCGGCGACGTGCTCTGCATCGTCGAGGCGATGAAGATGGAGAACGAGGTGCGCGCCCACCGAGACGGGGTCGTGTCGGGGCTCGCCGTCTCCCCCGGTGAGGCGGTGACGACCGGCCAGGTGATCTGCGAGGTGGGGTCGGGCGGGGATGACACACCTGGCTAGCCGGCCGTTCTGCGCGGAGATCTCGGGTGAGAGGGGCGAGCCGCTCGGAGCGACGGCCAGCAGGGTCGACACCTGGCTCCTCGTCGAGTACCGGGGTCTCTGGAGCCACGACGCGCTCGCCGGCAGCGGGCTCTCCGACCAGGTGAAGTCCCACCTGCGGGAGCAGGTCGACGCGCTCCCGCGCGCGAAGCTCCTCTTCGTGCGGCGGCGCGAGCGCCGCGGCGACACCGGAATCTCGGTCTTCGTCTGCAGCTCCAGCGAGCGGCACCCGTCGCTCCGTGGGCTCGAGGTCGAGGGCTACGAGGACCTGCTTGCGCTCGACGTCGCAGGGGGCGAGCCGCCCGGCGAGCCCGTCGGGCACCCACTCTTCCTCGTCTGCACCCATGGCAAGCACGACCGCTGCTGCGCGCGCTACGGGCGTCCGCTTCACGACGCGCTGCGAGAGCTCGCCGAGCCGGGTTGGGTCTGGCAGTCGACGCACGTCGGCGGAGACAGGTTCGCCGGGAACGTCGTTGTGCTCCCCGAGGGCCTCTACTTCGGGCGCGTCCGGCCCGAGGACGCTCTGGGCGTGCTCGACGACCACCTCGGCCGCCGCCTCGACCTCGGGCGTTTCCGTGGCCGTTCGTGCTACCCGTTCGCCGTGCAGGCGGCCGACCTCGAGGTGCGCCGCGTGGCGAAGCTGACGGGGATCGACGACCTCGCGCTGGAGTGGGTCGAGCCGACCCGGGAGGGCTGGCGCGTCCGCTTCGCCGCCGGAGCCGTGTCCTACGAGACCGACGTTGTCCGCTCGGACGGCGAGCTGACCTACCTCACCTGCAGCGCCCCGGCGCTCAGGCACCCGAGGCACTACGCCGCAGGAAGCCCTCCCGAACCAGCCTCTTGACGAGCACGAGCCGGCCGTCCTCGTCGAGCCGACCCGGTAGATCGGCGGGCCGGAACGGGGCCCCGGCCTCGTAGATCGCCCGGAGCTCCGGCTCGACGTGGCCCGGGAACTCGACCCGCTTGCCCTCGAAGAGGAGCGCAGTGCCTTCGAGGTCCGCCAGCACCGTCGAGCGTCGCTCGAGCAGCGTCTCCGGACCCAGCGTGTCGAGTGCCCGGACCTCCTCGAGCTGGCCGTCCAGGACCGCGCGGCGGGTCCGCACGAGCCGCTCACGCCTCCGGCGAGCGACGGACGCTGGCGAGAGCCGCTCGGCCAGGGTCGCAGCGAGGTCGGGTGCGCCACCGCCTTCCGGGGGCACCGCGCGGCGCAGCAGCTCGTCGTCCTCGAGCTCGTCCACCGCTGCCCGAATGGCGTCGATCCAGGTGTGGACGTTGATCCCGACGGTGACGTGCAGGGAGTCCTCCTCGGAGGTCAGCGCCTCGTGCAGCCAGCCGCGAGGCAGGTAGAGCGTGTCGCCCGCGCGAAGGGTCAGGTCGTGCGTCGGGGGGCCGTGCTCGCCGAGCGCCGGCGAGTAGCGCTGGTGCTTCAGCGGCAGCTCGAGCAGCGGCTCGTAGACGAGCCAGCGCTTCTCGCCGGCCGTTTGCAGGACGAGCACGTCATGCGTGTCGTGGTGGACGCCGAAGCCCTGAGAGCGCCGCGGCGTGTAGTAGGCGTTCGCCTGCGCAGAATGGCCCAGCTCGGCCTCGAGGCCGCGGCAGAACCGGGCCAACGGGAGCCACGTGTGGTGGAGCGCCTGCAGCACGATCGTCGCGCCGCCGGCGAAGAGCGCGGCGACCCGGCCGGGATCGGCGGTCCCGGTCAGCCCGGTCGGCCGCCACGGGAGATCCGAGGCGTAGTCCGCGAGTGCGATGGGGCCGCCCGCGCTGACCAGCCGGAAGGCGGGGAAGCGGAGTGCACCCGAGCAGACGAGCCGCTCGACGTCGTCGACCGAGAGGAGGCCGGAGAAGCGTCCCTCCTCCTCGCGTGAGACAGCGAGCGGCCGCTGCTCCCAGAAGCGGGCGAGGAACTCGCCCGCTTCGATCGGAGCCAGGCAGTGCCCGAGCGCTGTGCTGTCTCGCTGCTCGATCTAGGCGTCGTCCGAGTCGGCGTCGCCGTCGGTGTCGTCGGTGTCCGCGTCGGTCGTGTCGGTGTCGCCGTCGCCGTCGTCCGTGTCCTCCATCGTGCCGGCGCTGCCGCCCGTCGTCTTGATCTCCTCGTCGCCCAGCGTCATCGCGTCGTCGGTCATGGCGTCCTTTCGGGTGGGGCGCCGAGCCTAGCGGGTGCCGACGCTGGGAGGGGCGGTAGACTCGCCCGCCCGTGGATCTCTACGAGTACCAGGGCAAGGAGCTCTTCGGCCGGTTCGGGATCCCGGTCTCGGAGGGTCGGCTCGCGACGACTCCGGCCGAGGCCCGCAGCGCCGCGGAGGACCTTGGCGGACAGGTCGTGGTCAAGGCGCAGGTGCTGACCGGGGGACGCGGCAAGGCGGGGGGCATCAAGCTGGCCGAGGATCCGGCCGACGCCGAGGCGAAGGCCGCCGCCATCCTCGGCCTGGACATCCGGGGCCACGTCGTCCGCCGGCTCTGGATCGAGCGCGCGTCGGAGATCGAGACGGAGTACTACCTCTCGCTGACCTTCGATCGGGGCGTGAAGAAGCCGCTCTTCATGTTCACGAAGGAGGGCGGGATGGACATCGAGCAGGTGGCCGAGGAGACGCCGGAGGCGCTCGTCCGCCTGCACGTCGACCCGCTCGAGGGCGTGCAGCCCTACCACGCGCGCCGCCTCCTCTACGGGGCCGGGATCGACGACCCGAGCGAGCAGAAGCAGATCACCGCGATCGTCGCGCGCCTCTACGAGGCGTTCGTGGCCTGCGACGCGATGCTGTGCGAGGTCAACCCCCTGATCGTCACGCCCGCCGGCGAGGTGAAGGCGCTCGACTCGAAGTTCACGGTCGACGACAACGCCCTCTACCGGCATCCTGACATCGCGGAGATGCGAGACGTAGCCGCCGCCGATCCGCAGGAGACGCTCGCGCGGGAGAAGGGCGTGACCTACGTGAAGCTCGAGGGCGAGGTCGGCATCCTCGGCAACGGCGCCGGGCTCGTGATGTCCACGCTGGACGTGATCGCCCTCGCCGGAGGCCGGCCTGCGAACTTCTGCGACCTCGGCGGCGGCGGCGACGCGGAGGGCGTCGTCGACGCCCTCGAGGTGATCACGACCGACCCGCAGGTCAAGTCGATCTTCTTCAACATCTTCGGCGGCATCACCCGCTGCGACGAGGTCGCCCGCGGCATCCTCGAGGCCCTGCAGCGGTTGACGATCTCCGAGCCGATCGTCGTGCGCCTCGACGGCACGAACGCGGAGGAGGGCCGCCGCCTGCTCGCCGAGGCTGCACCGCCGAACCTCCACGTCTCCCCGACGATGCTGGAGGCCGCGAGCCGGGCTGTGGAGCTGTCGCGATGAGTGAGGGTCTGTGGTCGAGCCGCAGCGCGGCCTACCGCACTGCGGTGGAGCAGATGGAGGGCGCCGACCTCGACCTGCTCGTCGAGTGGGCGAAGCCGGGCCCGGGCGTGGAGATCCTCGACGTCGCAACCGGCGGCGGGCACGTTGCGCGACGCCTACGTGAGGCCGGCGCGATCGTGACGACGCTCGATCCCGCCCCCGGGATGCGGCCCGACGTGGTCGCGCGCGCCGAGGACATTCCCTTCGCGGACGCGAGCTTCGACGTGGTCGTGACGAGGATCGCCCCGCACCACTTCGCCGACGTC
>JACDAS010000315.1 GCA_013695295.1 Actinomycetota bacterium
TGGCACGGATACCTGCTCGCGGGCACCGGCTCGAACATCTACACCCAGGCAGTCGCCCGCGAGTGGTCGCGGGCCGGGCACGACGTGACCGTCTTCTGCCAGGAGCCGAGGCCCGAGCTGTTCGACCTAGCCGGTGCGGAGGTCGTACGCCCACCGCTGCCCGACGGCCTGCTCCCCGTCTTCGTCGTCGACCGCTACGAGGGCCTGGTCGCTCGCCGCTTGCAGGAGCTGACCTCGGAGGAGCGGGAGCGCTACGTCGAGGCGAATGCGGTCGAGTTGCGCCGCCGGCTGCCCGCCGACGCGGTCTTCGCGAACCACGTGCTGCCGGGTGGTGCGGTTGCGGCCGCCTCAGGGGCGCCTTTCGCCGTGAAGGCCCACGGGTCCGAGCTCGAATACGCGCTGCGCGGCAACCCCGAGCTCGCGGAGTGGAGCCGACGCGCGCTCGCCGGCGCGCGGGCCGTCTTCGTCGGCTCCGAGCACATCCGTGCGGTGCTCGAGCAGGTGGTGGGACACGTGGAGCGCGTCGTCCAAGTGCCGCCGGGCGTCGACGTCGACGACTTCGCGCCGCGTGGGCGCCCGGAGGCGCTGGAGCGGCTGCTCGAGGAGTGCCGACGCGACCCGCCGCCCTCGAACGACGAGCGGCTGCCGGACGCCGGGAACGCGGAGCGGCTAGCGGCGTTCTTCGCGACCGAGGGGCCGGTCGTCCTCTACTTCGGCAAGCTGCTGCGGAACAAAGGCGTCCAGCTCCTGCTCGAGGCGCTGCGCGAGGTCGACGCGAGCGCGCTGATCGTCGGTTTCGGCGACTACCGCGGAGAGCTCGAGGCGGCTGCGCCGCCGGGGACGCTCTTCACGGGCGCCCTCGAGCATCGCCACCTCGTCCACCTGATCCCGCTCGCGGACGTCGCCGTCGTCCCCTCGATCTTCCCGGAGGCGTTCGGGATGGTCGCCGCGGAGGCCGCCGCCTCGGGCTGCCCGCCGCTCGTCGCCCGCCACTCCGGCCTGGCGGAGGTGGCCGCCGCGATCGAGTCGGAGTACCCGGCCGCCTCCCGCGACCTCGTCTCGTTCGCGACCGGCGAGGCCGACGACCTCGCGACGAAGCTGCGGCGGCTGCTCGAGCTGGAGCCCACGGAGCGGGCTGCGCTCGGCGCCGCCGCGCGCCGAGCCGTGGTCGAGCGCTTCTCGTGGCCGGCCGTCGCGCGCCGCCTCCTGGAACCCTTTCAGTAACGTTTCGCGCGTGGGCGACGCGCAGCGGACGGGCCCGGACGAGCTGATCCGCCGCGGGCGCGAGCAGTTCGAGGCCGGCCGCGACTTCACGGTCGCCGTCGAGGAGGAATTCGCGATCCTCGACCCCGGGACGCTCGACCTGACGAGCCGGTTCGAGGGGCTCCAGGAGGCTGCGCGCGGCTCCCAGCTCGAGGAGCATCTCGCCGGTGAGCTGATCTCGTCGGAGGTCGAGGTGCGGACCGGGCGCTGTGAGGACTTCGCCGAGGCGGCGGGCCGGCTCGACCTTCGGCGGCACCAGCTCGGCGACCTGGCCGAGAGCGCAGGCGTCGCGCTCGGCGCCACGGGGACGCATCCGTGGAGCCCCTGGCAGGAGCAGCGGATCATCGACACGCCGCACTACCGGCGAAACGAGGAGATCCTCGGCTACGTCGTCTGGCGCAACAACTCGTTCGGCCTGCACGTCCACGTGGGGATCCGGGGTGCAGACCGCGCCGTCCGCGTCTGCTCGACCCTGCGGAACTACCTCCCGGAGCTGCTTGCCCTCTCGACGAGCTCGCCCTTCGTCGAGGGAGTCGACACGCAGCTGCACTCGGCCCGCACGCAGATCTTCACCCGCATGTTCCCCCGTTGCGGCGTCCCGGACGTCTTCGCCGACTGGGCCGAGTACGAACGCTACGTCCGCTTCCTCTACTCCACCGGCTCGATCGACGAGCTGACGCAGCTCTGGTGGAGCGTGCGGCCCCACTTCGAGTTCCCGACGGTCGAGATCCGCATCTGCGACGCGCAGCCGGATCCGACCGAGGCCAAGGGTCTCGCGGCGCTCGCGTACGCGCTGACGGCCAGGATCGCGCGGGCGCTCGACGAGGGAGAGCCCCTGCCGGCCCACCCGCACCGGCTGATCGAGGAGAACCTCTGGCGGGCGATCAGGTACGGGCTCTCGGGCGAGCTGATCGACCTGGAGACGGGCGCGGTGCGCCCGGCGCGGGCAGCGCTCGAGCTCCTGTGCGAGTGGGTGTTGCCGGTTGCCGAGGAGCTCGGCGCGGCGCCGTACCTGGCTGTGCCGGGGGCGAACGCGTCCGAGCGCCAGGTCGCCCGCCTCGCCGAAGGGGCGACGATCGAGGAGATCTACGCCGAGCAGGTGCGGCCCAGGGAGCGTGTCAGTGGCTGAGCCGCAGCCGGAGCCCGACGAGCAGGAGCTGCTGCGCCGGCTCGAGGAGGAGCTCGGGAAGCTACGGGTCTCCGACGTCCTCGCCCAGACGGTGCTGACCGCCTCGCAGCTCGGCTGGCGGCGCCTCGCGCCCGAGCACCTGGATCTCGCCGAGGCGCGGCTCGCGATCGACGCTGTCAAGGCCCTCCTCGCCCTGATCCGGGAGACGCTGCCGCCGGACGACCTCCGCGACCTCGGCCAGATGCTCGCGAACCTGCAACTCGCCTACGCGAAAGCAGCGAGCGAGGCGCCGGAGCCGCCTGCCGAGCCGGATCCGGCGGTGCCGTAGCATCGGGGGGAGACGGCCTTGGGAACCGCACTACTGATCGCTCGGCTCGCGCTCGCAGGCGTGTTCGCCGCCGCGGGCGTCGCCAAGCTCGCCGACCGCGAAGGATCCAGGCGCGCGGCGAGTGACTTCGGCGTCCCGCAGGCGCTCGCCGGCCT